>CAZKDV010000100.1:0-8290 GCA_964551645.1 uncultured Bacteroidales bacterium
TTGTTTATTTTCATAATGTTTGTTTTTAGTGTAACGCTATGTTAGGACGAGACAGGAAATTGAGTTTGAAAAGCAAAAAACATTTGGTAGTTACAAAATACTTATGTAACTTTGCATGAAATAATAGTGCTCTTGGCTACGCATTCTCAATTTTAATAACATATAGCGAGGATGCTGATCCCTAGAGCCTTTTTTTTATATTGTATTTTATGAAAAAGAAAACAGCAATTTTGGTTGATGGTGGTTTTTTCATCAAAAGGTATAGAAGCATTGTTAAACCCCAAAGTTTAGACCCTGTTAAAACCGCTAATGATTTGTGGACGATGTGTATAAAGCATCTAGACCAAGCAAGAGGTGAAAAATATGATTTGTATAGAATATTTTATTACGACTGTCTTCCATACGATAAAAAACAGCACAATCCTATAACAAGAAAAGCTATTGATTTTGCAAAAACAGAACAATACAAATTTCAAACTTCTTTTTTTGAAGAGTTAAGAAAAAAAAGGAAAGTCGCTTTAAGACTTGGAATATTAGAGGATAAAAACAGATGGATTATTAAGCCGAGTATAACTAAAGAACTTTTAAAAGGAATGATTAATATTGATGACTTGACAGAAAATGATGTTCAATTTGACTTTGTGCAAAAAATGGTTGATATGAAAATTGGGTTAGATATTGCTTCAATTACATTGAAAAAGCAAGTTGAACAAATAATATTAGTAGCTGGAGATAGTGATTTTGTGCCTGCTGCCAAATTGGCTAGAAGAGAAGGTGTTGATTTTATATTAGATCCAATGTGGAATCCTATTAAACCTCACTTGTTTGAACACATTGATGGCTTGTACTCTACATTTAAAATTAAAAAGTATAATAATACACCATCAAAAAAGTAAATATATATTTTGATAACTACTAAGTTAGTGGTTTTAATAGAAAATGTTTTTAGCCTAGGTTAAAAAGGTTGCTTTGTATATATAATAGCGTTGATTGTATTTCACAACTTGAATCTAGGTAAAATAGAATAATCGTGTTTTTCTGCTTGTTATTGAATAATATTGTATTTTTGTTTTTGTGGAATAAGTTAAGTACTTCATATTCAATAACACAAAAAATATAAACAATGGCAATATTTGAAATTGATAAAGGAAAAGCAAAACGAATTAAATTAAGTGATTTTAAGTTTGAAAAAGATCTACAAAGACTTATCGAAACAAACTTAGATATTGTTTTTAACTGTCGTTTTATTGCTACAGAATTTTCAACAGGTAATATTCATTCAGGCAGGATTGACACATTAGCTATTTCTGAAGATAATAACCCTGTAATAATTGAATATAAAAAAGTCGCTTCGTCTGACTTGATAAATCAAAGTCTTTATTACTTACATTGGATTAAAGATCATAAAGGAGACTTTCAGATTGCAGCAAACAAGGCATTAGGTAGAAATGTTGATATTGATTGGTCAGAAATACGAGTTATTTGCTTAGCTCCCGAATATAAAAAGTATGATTTACATGCTGTTCAAGTAATGGGGGCAAATATTGAACTTTGGCAGTATAAAATTTATGAAAATGGAATTTTAAATATTGAGGAAGTTTTTAAGAGAACAAATTCATCTGTAAACCATAATGCTGAGAATCTTGATGGTAAGAACCCTATTATGGTTGAAGCAGGGAAGAAGGCAGCATTGACAAGAAAAGCAGCCACATATACCATTGATGAGCATTTTAAAAATCTTGATGAGAGTGTTCTTGAATTATTTAATGCTATTCGTGATTTTATTGTAAGTTTAGATAGCTCAATAGAGGAAGTCCCTAAAAAACATTACATCGCATATAAAACTAGCCAAAATTTTGTTTGTTTACAGATTTACAGGAAAAAGCTGACTTTATACTTGAAGTTAAATCCCGATGAAGTAAATCCCATGCCACGCCAAGGGCGAGATGTTAGAGAAATTGGACACTTTGGAACGGGTGATTTTCAGTTAACGATTCAAAACTGGCAAGACTACGAAGAAACAAAGTATTTGATTAAGGAAGCGTATAAAAATATAGGTGGATAAAATAAATAAAAACTTTCATTAAACCTTATTTTCTCACATCATCATCACTGAAAATTTAAAGCACTAGTTAATGGATTGTTTCTTAATTCTTGTCTTGTTAAGCTATTAATTTCATAGTTCAATTTCAACACTCTTTTTGAAGCAAAAATTCCGATTCCATTACTAATGTTTGTGAAAATTGGCTTGTCTTGTATGATGGAAGCAGAGGGACTGTTTACATCTATATAGGTATTTAAGTCGTCAGTTCCTACGGTTAATATAAGCTGAATGTCTATGTGGTTATCAATACCACCAACGATAACGCTTTTGCCTAAATAACGCTTTACATTTTCTTTTACTGGAATGCTATTGTTAAGAATTGAAAAGAAAGTAGTAGGAAAATATGAAATAAAAATATCTTCGTTGCCCGTTAATCTATTTGACTTTAACCTTCCTAACTTCCACTCAATTTGCTTATGTATATGTTCGCTAGGATTGTCAGTATATTCTTCGCGGTAATAAATAATAAATTTTGCTTCATAAACTTTACCTCTATTAACAGATTTCATTTCTATATTGTATTTATTTTCTGAAATAAAAGATAGAAATTGAGTAAAAGAAGATGGTTTATTTATAGTGATAGAAGGAATAAGATTAGTTTCGGCTTCGGAATATAGTTCTTTTTGGTAATTATTAATTCTCAACATGAATTTATGTTCGGGATTAAACCATATTGTATCTTTTGATAGAGTGTTATATCCTACAATTTGATAAATATTTTCAGAATCAAAATAATAAACGGCTTGTTTTCCTTCTCCAAAGGTATCACTATGTCTATCAACATGTATTGTGTCTAAATAATATGTTTTAACAAGCATGTTGTTTTTATCTATTTCTTCAACAATGACATCAATTTTGTGTGAAAAGTTAATACTATCCGATATTTTTGCGGCATCATAAACATTACCTTCGGTTAGAAAAGCACGATTAATTCTAATAAATTGTCTTTGTTGAGAAGGATTAAGAATACCATAAACAACATGAATATCTTCATATTCTCCATTTATATCAATATCATTATTGCATGATAATAGCGATATCAATGCAATTGCAATTGTTGCGAGAAATAAATGTTTTTTTACTGATTTTAAAATTGGTTTTAACATTATTAATGTTTTTTATTGTTCATCTTCTTTTTTTCTAACAATTTGCATTTTTATGAAATCAAACGAACTTTCTGCTCCAATTTTCTTTGCAATAATCGTTTTTTTCTCATCAAGCAAATAAATCATGGGAGTTGAAAGTACATCATAAAGCTCTTGATAGTGTCCCAAAGCACTTCGCGTAGCATTTACATTAATCCAGTTTTGAATGTTTTTTTCATAAATAGATTTTTTCCATTTAGTCAGACTTGTATCTGTGCAAACTGAATAAATGCTTACTCCATATTCAAATTTGTGTTGTTCGTACAATTCATTTAGTTTTTGAATTTCCTTTTTGCAGTGTCCACAATTAGGATCCCAAAATAGTAAAATAGTGTATGGCGACTGAATTGCGTGAAGTGGAATATAGTCTTTTAATGTTGTGTCCATCAATGCCATGTTTGGAGCTGTTTTTCCAATTAGAATAGGTTTAAGTTTATCACTTCTTTCAATAATTTTTTGTCTTTGTGCTTCGGATAACCAAAATGTCATATTTGTTTTGTAATACTTGTCAATCATATCTACAAACACAGCATCATGCCCCATAATTTGCGATGTTTCATAGTGAAAAGTTAAAAACCACACAATATATTTGAATAATTCAGACGATTTATCAACTTGTGCAATGAGTTTATCCATCTCTTTGATAATAGTATCAGGATGTTGAGAAATTGTATTTGAAAAAAATCGTTCCAAGCGGTTGTGAAAAACTGGAGTTCTAACAATTGCATCATCAGTAAAATCAATATTATTCCAATAATTGTTTTTTAATAAATAGAATAATTGCAAGGAATCGATTGTTCCATCGCTTTTTAGAGGCGGTTCAGCAAATTCAGGGTCTTTGCTAGCCATAAAAATTTTACTTACAAATGAATCAGGGTGTTTTTTTATGAACGATTCTTTTTCGATAATCATCTTTTCATTCAGTTCTTTTATTTTAATTTTGATTATCTCAAGCGAGTCATTATTATTTTCTTTGTATTTTTTTTCTAATTCTTTCATATCATTCATTTGTTTGCCAAGTTCTTCCATAGCTTTATTGTAGTTAGCAAACCATGTATTTTCTTCAGAATTAGTAAATTTCAACGATGAAATCAGTTTTGCAGTATCAGTACTAATTGTAAATTGTTGTTCATTATACACAATTACATCAAAATATTTTTTGTCGGGTAGCAAAACGAAATAAACGCCTTTATCTAATTGTTTTCCTTCTTTTTCAAAAACTGCAATCCCTTTATCATTAAATATAGCAGTGTCTTTAGCATATCTATATTTTCCATAATAATATCCTAAATAACACAAAGAGTCTGCATTAATATTAGTTTTTACAGTAATTTTATATCCATTTTTAGACTGTGCAATAGATTGAGAAGAATAGAAAACTAAAAATAAACTTAAAAACACTATAATTCTATTCATATTCAGATAATTTATTTTGTTCTTTAATATATATTAGATAATGAATATGTCTAAGCATTGATGATATTATCAATCCCCATCTTGCATAAAATAATTCAGTAATCATAACAATAGCAGTCATTTTAGCATGATATGAGTAAGTTGTATAAAGCAAAATAAAGTCTTTTGCATCTTGATATATATCAGCAATATTTTCAGATAAAGATTGTTCTTCTGCTTCTTTTAGCTCGCTATCCCAAATAAAATAACTGTCATCTTCTTTAAATAATTCTTTTAGTTCAATGTAAATATCTTCCCACACTTGCTCTGTTACATGTCGTTCTGCTTGGTAGTCAAATTCTTGTTCTGGTATTTGCAATAGAGTTCCTTTAAGATAAAGCAAGGGGAGAAGAGAGTTTAGATAGATTAATATTTCTTCTTTTTTTTGAGACTTGTTTTGTTCAATATATGTGCAAAATTCAAAAGCAATAGTAAGGATTTCAGCAATTTGCTTGCTGTCCATCATTGAAGTGTCTATTCTTTCGTTGTCTTCCAAGTTCATATTTTTGTTATTATTCAGTTTCTGTTTGTTTTTGAGTAAACAAATCTATCACTTCTTCATAAGGTTTTCCAAGATACTCTAAAGATATTTTAATGTCATTAGTTAGTGGATGTTCAGGGTATTGTTCAATAAAGCGTTCATACCAAATTCGTGCTGAATCAATGTTGTTGAGATTGCTTTCAAAAATTAATCCTTTGTATAATATAGCTTCGGGATAAATATGACTATTTTTGTAATTTGAAATGATTTTGTCCAAAAAAGTTAAAGATTGTTTAGGGTTATTAATTCCTAATGAGGCTAATGCCGCTTTGTAAAGCAATTCAGAGTTTATAGTGTCGTTTGGAAATGAATTAGTGTAATTGACATAAGAATCAATTAGTTTTTGCCCCATATACATATCAAATAGTTCGGGATTAGCACTAATTTGTTCTTCAACTTTTTTTATTTCGGTCATAAGTTTACTGCGTTTATCAGTACATGAACTCAAAACGAGTATTATTGTTGTAAAGTACAATATAAATCGAATTTTCATCTTATTTTTTATTAAAAATCATTTTGTATGAAGCATCAACATTTCCTTTAGATATTTTTGCGAGTTTACCTTTAATCAATGTTTTAACAAGAGGTGAAAGTCTATCAACAAATAGTTTTCCGTCAAGGTGGTCATATTCATGTTGTATAATTCGTCCTATAATTCCGGAATATTTTTCTCTATGCCATTCAAAGTTTTCATCTTGATACTCAATTTCAACAATTTCTTTTCTTTTCACATCTTCATTAATTCCGGGAACGCTCAAACATCCTTCGTTAAACAACCATGCATTGCCAGTTTCTTCAATTATTTTAGGATTAATAAATACTTTCTTAAAGTTTTTAGCAAGAATATCATCAGTTTCGTGAGGACTTGCATCAATAATAAATAGTCTAATTGATTGTCCAATTTGTGGAGCTGCAAGACCAACTCCTTTTGATTCGTACATAGATTCAAACATTTGTTTGATAAGTTTTTCTAAGTTAGGATCATCAGCTTGAATTTCTTGAGCTGTTTTTCTTAAAAATGGACTACCGTAAGCAACAATAGGTAACATTAGTATATTATTTAGTTGAACACTCTAAATAGTTTTGTAGAATAATTGTGGCACTTATTTTGTCTAACAATTCCTTATTTCTTCTTTTTTTTTGCGGTAAATTTCCGTCTATCATAGATTGAAAGGCAAGTTTAGAAGTATATCTCTCATCGTATCTTTCTATTAAAATATGTGGATATGCTTTTGATAGCTTTTTTATAAATCCTTTGATATGTGGCTCAATAGCGGCAGGAGTATCGTCAGCATGCAAAGGCAATCCAATTACAAAACACTTAACTTCTTCTTTTTCAACATATTCCGAAATAAAATCAAGCAATTTTGAAGTTGATACAGTAGTTAAAGGAAAAGCAAAAGTTGAATTAATGTCAGAAACAGCAATACCTGTCCGTTTTAAGCCATAATCCAATGCTATTATTCTACTCATTATTTTTTTTGCAAAATTACTAAAAATATTGCTAAATGATTTACGGAATTTTGAAGTGTTGTGGTTAAACTTTGGATAATTTCAAATAGTCTATTAGAGTTTATGGGGTATGTCAAATACATGCTTGGTTGCTGATTTTAATATGTTTTTTGAATCTATTAAATAAATTAGTTGCTCAAAAATGTAAGTTCTAAAAAATGTGTATTTTTGTACATGCTAGTTGTTGATTTTTGATGAAATAAAACTACTAAAATAAAAGAAAGGAAGTCTTTAACCTCTTTTCTTTTGGTTTTGTATCAGAAAGCAATAGTTTTATATGAGAATTAAATTTAAACTAAAATGGAAAAAACGATAGGAGTTATTGGAGGCGGAAGTTGGGCAACAGCTATAATCAAGATATTATTGAATAATACATCAAAGCTCAATTGGTGGGTACGCAAGCAAGAAAATGTTGATTTTATTAAAACATATCATCATAATCAGAATTATTTGAGTTATATTAAATTTAATCCGGAACAAATTGAGATAAGTTCGGATATAAAAAAAGTTATTACACAGTCGGACATTTTAATATGGGTTGTTCCTTCTGCTTTTTTATACACTTCACTTGAAGGACTTGATGAGGATTTATTTGCCGATAAATTGCATGTTACTGCAATTAAAGGCATTTTGCCCGAATTTTATATTCCTATTAGCGAATACCTTAATAAACATTTTGGTGTGCCTATGCAAAATATTGGTGCAATTGCAGGTCCATGTCATGCCGAAGAAGTTGCAATGGAAAAGCTTTCTTTGCTAACAATTGCTTCATCAAATATCGAACTTACTAATATTATGCATAAGTTGCTGACTTGCAGATATATAAAGGTAAATATTAAAACTGATTTGATAGGTATTGAATATACTGCAGTATTGAAAAATATTTATGCTGTTGCTGCAGGCATTTGCAATGGATTAGGCTATGGCGATAATTTCCAGTCAATACTGATAGTTAATGCAATTCGTGAGGCTATAAGATTTTTAGATGCCATTTGTCCTACAAAAAGAGATATTATAGATTCGGCTTATCTTGGCGATATTATAGTTACAAGCTATTCACAGTTTAGTCGAAACAAGATGTTTGGAATGTTAATAGGTAGGGGATATTCGGTTAAATACTCAATAATAGAAATGAAAATGGTTGCCGAAGGCTATTATGCAACAAAAGGAGTGAAAGAAATTAATAAAGCTATCAATGTTGATATGCCTATTATGAACGCAGTGTATAATATTTTGTACGAAAATGTTTCTCCTAATATCGAAATGAAAATACTTGCTGAAAGTTTGGATTAAAGATATTGATGAAAATTACTCTAATTGCTGGTGCATTTATTGTTATAAAATCCCCACTTGAGCAATTTGGAACACAAACAAAAATTTACTCAATTCCACGAAGAAATTCGGATATTCATCAAATTCGAGAAGTTTGGAGTTATTGCTATGAATTTAATGCCTGACTTGTTATGGGTAGTACATTTTCTGAAATCATCGCTTTCTGACTGCCGTCAACCAATGTGCTGTAAAGTCCATACA
>CAZKDV010000101.1:0-8198 GCA_964551645.1 uncultured Bacteroidales bacterium
ATTGATAATAGTGTTTCCAACTATAGTTCCTGCACTTGATGAAACATTTCCGATATTTGCAGTAAACTCAACTTCATAAGTTTTTAAATCTGCTGAACATTGTTTTGAGATAACAGTAATAATTGGCATTTCAATAATTTCGATATCAACAATAACTTCTGAAGCACAAAAGCTAACAGCAGGTGTAAATGTGTATTTATTTATTCCTATTGTTGAAGTTGAAATATTATCTGGTTGCCACATTCCTAATAATCCATTTTTAGATAAAATAGGCAATGCAGTAGGTATTGACCATTGACAAAAAGGACCAATCGGATCAAAAATAGGTGTTTTGTTTACATTATGTAATATATAGGGTGTTTCAGTAAAATCATTCCAATTTTGAGCAGTTATTTTAGATAGTGGAGAATTGCTTTCAAGATAGTTATTATTAGTTGCTTGCCAAATAGCAGTATTTGTCCAACTTGCAATACCATCCCATTCGTCATCATCATTACTGTTATAATAAATGCTTATATCTGCACTAGAAATCCCTTCTGTCCTATTTATGTGATGATAAAACAAAGGATTGGTGTTGCAAATTTCATCATCAATAAAACCTCTGTCATATCCTTCGTTTGTTGCATCTATATTTGCCATTCTAACAGTATATGTGTTTGAGTTGGCATTATTAGGTGTAATTTCAACTGGTCTATATCTTTCTGTTCCAAACGATGAGCCAACTGGAAATAAATATGTGCTATTAAGGTTTGTTACACGAGATAAAAATCCATTTTGTAAACTCGATACAAAACCACTTGTTCTCTGAATAGCATTTATGTTTGGATTACTGACAAACATAGCAAAAGATTGAGTTTGTAATTCAATATTATTCAAATCCAATATACCTTGTACAAATTGGTCAATTGTTTGAGTTTTCAAGCCACTTCCAGAAAGAAATAAATTATTAAACTGTGTAGAAACAGAACCACTAATTTGTTGATTGAAACCTTCAAGAAAGACAGTGCCACTCATAGAATTAAATATGTTATTGTTAAGCCAATTTTCATAAATTCTATAATAGCCTGGACCTCCTGCAATACCATCATTAATAAAATCATTTGTTATTGTAATTTCAGCTTGTTTTCCGCCATCATCGCCGATATTTATTGTGCCTGCCTTATTGTGAAGACTACCATTAACTTGAATAAATGCCCCTCCTTTTGCTTCAATATAAGCTCCATTATTAACAATTACCTCTTGAGCATAAACTTGAGCAACTAAGATTATTGATACTATGTATAAATATATTCTTTTCATATAAACAAATAAGCTAATTAAAATTTACAACAAAATTAGTAAAATTTATGCTGAAAAGCATATAAAAAAAAGAAGGATAAAAGAAAATATCCTTTACCCTTCAATTCTCTTACTGAACTTTATCTTTCACATATATTTATTGATAATAAAGTTCAAAAAAAATCTATTATTTTTTAAGCTGTTCAATTTCTATTTTCAATTGTTCAATTTCATTTGAAAGCTCTTTAACTGCTTCAATAAGAACAGGAACTAACTGAATGTAATTAACAGTTTTATACATTTCATTATCTCTCGCACTTTTTAAAAATGCTTTTTCTGAAACCATTTGAGGGAATACTAATTCTAATTCTTGAGCTATAACACCATATTCATTTTTTGTGGTTTCAACTACTTTGCCATCAATCATATTTTTTAATGTAATATTATAATTCAATCCATTTATTTTTTTAATCTTATCCAAAGCATTATCAATAGGTTTAATGTTGCTTTTTAAGCGTCTATCTGAAGCTTGTTGAAAGCCAAATGCCCAAACTTCACCTTCAACTCCCACATCATGAGTGAAATAACCTGACCAACCGTCTTCATAAAAAGTATTTCCATAAATGCCAATAAGACCTTCACCCATAACACCAACAGTTCCTTGTCCTGCTGTGCCTATACCCCATTGATCAGGATCGTTTGGGTCTGTAATTGGGTTAGAGTTCATACCAATTACACCATATCCGACAACGCTATTAGCCATTCCGACCACTCCATTAAATCCCTCACCAGAAACACCACTACCTCCATTTGTTCTGAGGTTATTTCCAAAAACTGCAGCAAATCCGGTTCCACTTGGAGGTATTTGACCGGATACACCGTAACCACCTCCGTTATTTTGTCCAAGTATAGCTGCATTATCTTTTACTGAACTATTGCTTTCTGCCTGTATAGCCGGGTACATATTGTCTGTATGTGTCGCTTTAGCACGAATTGATACTCCCTTATTGGTTTGCTCAACATCAATTCCCATTGAGTTTTCAATGTTAGAAGTTACAAATAAGCCTTTATTTCCGCCACCTGTTAAATTAATTTCAACAGCTCCGGCATTAGAGTTAATAACTCTGCCACTTCCGCTGCCATTGCAATTATATGCTTGGTCTAAAGTAAGGCAGCCTTCAACGCTTGTACTACCACCTACTCCAATTTGTGTCCATTGATTTCCATTCCAATAATAAAATCCTTCTGTTACACTACCACCCGTATTATATATCATTAAACCTATAGCAGGGTTATTAATAGGAGTAACTCCATTCGCAATAGCAGTTAAAGTAACTCGTGGCACCAAAAAACCTTTTGATGTAGAAGATAAATCAAGTAGAGCAGAACTATGAGGATTAGTTGTTCCAATCCCAACATTATCTTGTGCCAAAATTGGTAACACAAATAAAGATACTGCAATTAGTGTTATTAGCTGTTTTTTCATATTCGTATATGGTTTTTAAATTATTAAATAAAATTTATTTTAGTATTAGTAATTATTTTATTATTAAGAGTGAAGATTCATAACTTTTGCCAAGATAGTAGAAAATATAATAATATGTACCTTCAGATAAGTCCCCACCATCCCAATCATTTTGATAGTCAGTTTGTTCAAAAACTTTTTTACCCCATCTGTTAAATACCACTATCTTGTTTGGAATATCATTTCCATTAGCAATAACTAAATTGTCATTTATGCCATCGCCATTGGGTGTAATTACATTTGGAAAATCTAAATCTATGTCAGAAGCATGCAAAATATATGCTGTTTCAGAAAAATTACCCCAATTTTTAGTATTTATTTTATTCAAACTTCCTCCTGATATCATATTGCTTGGCTCAATTGCATCCCATTTGTGACTTGATGACCAATATGAGATTCCGTCCCATGCACCATCATCTGCAATATCAAAATATATGCTTAAATCAATTGAAGTTTTTCCCTGACTTCTATTAATTTGATGGTAAAACTTATCATTGAGTTTCACTATCTTATCGCTTTTCGAGTTAATATCATAACCTTCGTATGTTGCTTCAAGTGGTGCCATGCGAACAGTAAAATAATTTGTTGTGAAATCATTTGGGGTTATTTCAACTGGTCTGTATTGTTCTCCTGAAACAGATGAACCAACTGGGAATAAATAAGCTTCTTTTTTATTTATTTTTCTTGATAAAAATCCATTTTGATCACTTGAAATAAAACCAGATATTCTTTCTATAGCTTGAATATCATCATTTTCAACATATATTCCATGTTTTTTTGTGAGAAGTTCAATATTAGTTAAATTTAAAACTCCATTAACAAATTGGTCAACATACATAGTTTTGTTACCATTGCCTTGCAAAACTAAGTTGTAAAATTGGGTTGGTTTTGAACCATTTAAATTTTGTTTATCTCCATTAAACTCCACAGTTCCCTTTGATGAAGTATAGGTTTTGTTATTAGTCCAATCACCATATAATTTGATAATGCCATCGTTAGTAATTTTATTATTATTAATTACATCTCTCCTAATCATTAATTCACCGTAATTATTATTATTTTTAATTTGCAAATTTCCATCGTTTTGCACACTTCCATCAACATAAACCAAAGCATTTGAATTTAAAGTCATTTCTCCATTATTATATAATAGCTGACTATAAAGACTAATCGTGATTGCATTTAGCATAAAAAACAAGTAATATTTAGCCATAATTGGAATTATTTAAAAAAATTTATGCAAAATTACAGATTTTATATTTCATAAAAAAATATCAAATGGTATACATTGAAAAAAAATATCTAAGCTAACTTATTATTAATTAGGTTAATTAGTAAAATATTGAAGTACTACAATAAAAAAGCAGGAGTTAATTAAGCATAATTTCAATTTATATGCTAAATTTTCAATCTAAAATTCAAATATCTATAAATAAAAAATATTTTTTTCAAAAAACTTTTTTATTTCAAAAAAATATGTACTTTTGCACTCAGAAAAAGGTCCGGTAGTTCAGTTTGGTTAGAATACATGCCTGTCACGCATGGGGTCGCGGGTTCGAGTCCCGTCCGGACCGCAAAAATAAAAAAGCACTTGCGAAAACAAGTGCTTTTTTCGTTATTATCAAAAAATTTATTAGGATACTTTCTTGATTTTCTTGTATGTTCTCCTTAATTCTTGAACCCACAATAAAATTAACAAAGGCAAAACTATAAACGATAACCAATTATAATTATATGCTGCCTTGAAGTCAAAATGAATTAGATGTTGTATTGCTCTTGTCATTCCACAAGCATAACATCTTTGATTGAATATCAAAACAGACAAACACATTGATTGCCCTGTATCAAAAAAGTCAGCAGGCAAAACCAACAATACTATTGGCAATAGAATTAAACCTGCAAAATAGATTTTCTGAAAAACAATCTTATTATGTTTATATTGTTTTGTCGTACTTGCCATTAGCAGGTTGTAGGTCACCTAAAATAATCCTAATAAAGTCAATCAAAGCCCATATTCCACAGCCACCAGCTGTTAACAATTGAATGATTCCGACAGTAGTGTAACCTAGGTAAAATCTGTGAATTCCAAGTCCACCAAGGAAGAAGCACAATATCAAAGCAACCACTTGGCTTTTATCTCCTTCTTGAGGAGCATTAGCAGCCATCAATTCTTTTGCCTTAATTTCTTTTCTAAGCTTCTTTAAACTTTGAAATTCAATTGACTTTTTAACATTCTTATCTACCTTAAATGAAGATTTATTATTATCGCTATTTATAGTGATGGGGAAAACCACTTCACTATTAGATGCTAATAGTATTTCTTCTTCATTGGTGTTTTCAGTATTTACGATAGCTACATCAGTATTAGTTTCAGCAATAGGATTTACTGTTGACTGAGTAGGCTTTTCTGTAGAAACAATTTGTGAAGATTTAGCTTGCGACTTAACATTCAAGGCATAGCCACGCATGTAAAGACGCTTTTCTACAGTACAAGAAAATGTAATTCCAAGGATTACAACAAACAATAATAAATGTTTAATTTTTTTCATAACAAATATAATTAAGTTTCCTACTCTTAAGGATTTTCAGATACTCCCCCATTTTTATAATGGTTTAGGTTCCACATAAAAGTTGTAGCGGATGATTAGTCCTATTTAACCTAAAAATATTTAAAATTTATATTCTATTATTAAATTATTCTTCCTGGATATTGTTTTAATGCTTCTTCAAGGCATTTCATAGCTCCTTTTAAATCTTCAACTTTCAACACATAGCTAATTCTAACTTCATTCATGCCTTTGCCCTTTGTTGCATAAAAACCTGTTGCAGGTGCTAACATAACTGTTTCGTTGTTATATTGGAAATCTTCAAGCAGCCATTGGCAAAATTTATCAGAATCGTCAATAGGTAGCTTTGCAACGACATAGAATGCTCCTTTGGGTTGAGGACAAAATGCACCTTCCATTGCATTAATTGATTTTACTATAATATCTCTTCTTAAATGATATTCTTCAAGAACAGCATCAAAATAAGATTGTGGTGTATCTAAGGCTGCTTCGGAAGCAATTTGACCAAAAGATGGAGGACTTAAGCGAGCTTGAGCAAATTTCATAGCAGTTGACATAACTTCTTTGTTTTTAGAAATCATAATGCCAATTCTAAATCCACAAGCGCTATATCTTTTTGAAACTGAATCAATTAGAATAACATTGTTTTCTAAACCTTCTAAATCCATAACTGAAAAATGCTTGTTATTGTCGTAAACAAATTCACGGTAAACTTCGTCAGAAATCAAAAATAAGTCATGTTTTAGTACAATTTCTTTCAAAACTTCAAGTTCCTCTCTTGAATATAAGTATCCTGTTGGGTTATTTGGGTTACACAACATTATTCCTTTTGTTCGTGGAGTAATAACTTTTTCAAAATCAGCAATTGGAGGTAAAGCAAATCCTGTTTCAATATCTGAAGGAATTGGTTTTACGATTACACCAGCATTAGTGGCAAATCCATTATAGTTAGCATAAAATGGCTCTGGAATAATAATTTCATCTCCTTCGTCCATACATGTTTGCATTGCAAATAAAATTGCTTCAGAAGCACCTGCTGCTACAATCATTTCATTTGGAGACACATCAATACCATATTTTTTATAGTATTCAGATAGTTTTTGTCTATATGATAAATTTCCAGCGGAATGACTGTATTCAACCACTTTAGCTGAAAAATTTCGTATTGCATCAAGTGCTACTTGAGGTGTTTCAATGTCTGGTTGTCCGATATTAAGGTGATAAACCTTAATCCCTCTTTTTTTGGTTTCGTCTGCATAAGGAACAAGTTTTCTAATCGGTGATGCGGGCATTTTCTGACCCTTTTTTGATAATGTTGGCATAGTAATAATTTTAAAAAAGTTTATATATTTATATTATTGGCAAAAATTCAAATTTTTTTTGATATAAAAAAATATTTGAAGAAATAATTTAATCTAATGCTTGGTTCTTTATTCAACTTTAATGATTTCTCCTTTTATATATAGATTCATTCCTGCAAAAGGATGATTAAAATCAATAGTTGCAATTCTGTTTTCATGGTCAAGTTGCGAAATTACACCAAGACTTGCTTCTTCATCATCTTCTTCTTCAAGACTTAACACTTGACCTACTTCCAAGTCGGAATCTTCATCTTCATCTATATTGATTAAAGAATCAAAAGAAATTTCAACTACGCTATCTTCATCATATTCTCCGAATGCATTATCTGCATCAACGCTGAACTCAAATTTATTTTTTGCTTCAAGTCCTTTTATTTCTTCTTCAAATATTTCAAATAATTCGTTATTTCCATAAGTAAACACTAATGGATTGTCAGCTGTTATTTCTTCTACAATTTGACCATTTTGATTATTTTCTCTTATTTCACATATAAGAGTAACTTTTGAATTTTCTTTAATTTTCATTGTTTTTTTTATTTAGGATTATTATTCAATTTCTTCTTCTTCATATTCAATTTTTTTCAAAAAAGCATCTTTTCGTTTTGCTGTTGAGATATAATACGAATAGGCTTTTTGTCCGTCTTTAGCACTTATCTGTCGAGAGTCAGCTTTTGCATTTGTTATGTAATCATTAAATTCTTTAAAAGATGATATTGCCTGCATCAAGCCATTGGCATAATTGAAATAAAACCAATTGTTTGGACTTGTTTCAACATAAAAAGATAACCTATCTCCTCCTCTACGCAATTGTAATTCAATTTTTCCGTCAACATATCTATTAATTTGATGTTTGCCAATAGTATTAATTCCAATTTTGCCTTCAGATACATAAGACTTAGTTGCAGGGTTGAAAATAAATTTTATATCAGTAAAGGTAATAGTATGCTCAAGTTCTTTAGGAAATCTCCTGATTTGCCCATATAATCCAATTTCTGACATTATTTTATCAGAATGTTCTAATCCTACAACTTCACCCAGATATTTTGAATATAGCTGATTGTTAAGATTGATGCCTTCAAGCCCTGTTGTATTGCTTATGCCTTCTTGGAATATTTTCATAGCATCGTCATTAAAATAAAAATCTAAAGTAATAACTGATGAAATAACAGTATTTTTATCTGCTGAATAATGCTGTATATTTCCATACAAATCAAAAAGAACTCGACCAAGATTAGCTCCCAAACTGAGTTTGCCTTCAGCATAACTGATACACTGAAGTCTGTCTAAACTAAAATAATTTCCAGGGAGAGATAATTGAGTTAGTTTTTCTAAACTACTAACCCTATATTCATTTGATGGTTTATCGTAAGTTAGATAATGTTCTGCACTTGCTAATTCTATATCTCCGCCAAGAATTTTCGGACTAAGTAATGCAGGATAAACGCCAACACTATCATTGGTTGAATA
>CAZKDV010000102.1:0-8071 GCA_964551645.1 uncultured Bacteroidales bacterium
TATCAGTAACTGAACCCATTGCAACAATAATATCTTCAGCATTAGGATCACCATAATAAACAAATGGATGATACTCTCTGCCTGTCATTTGAGATAGTTGCTGCATATAATCTTCAACTATATCAGGAACAGCATCATAAAACTTGTTAGCAACTTCTCTAGTTTGAAAATAAATATCCGGATTTTGTGCTGTACCTCTTGTAACAGGGTGTTCAGAATTAATTGCATTGTTACGGAATTTAACTAAAGCCTCTTGATCTAACAAAGATATAAGGTCTTCATTTTCAAAATATTCAATTTTTTGAATTTCATGAGATGTTCTAAAACCATCAAAAAAATGCAAGAAAGGTACTCTCGTTTTAATTGAAGCAAGATGTGCAACAGCAGCAATATCCATAATTTCTTGAACAGAACCTGTAGCAAGCATAGCAAAGCCAGTATGGCGTGTACTCATAACATCGCTATGGTCTCCAAAAATTGATAATGCTTGAGCTGCAAGACTACGAGCTGAAACATGAAAAACGCATGGCAATAACTCACCAGCAATTTTATACATGTTAGGAATCATTAATAATAATCCTTGAGATGCAGTATAAGTAGTTGTTAAAAGACCTGCTTGCAAACTGCCATGTACAGCCCCAGCAGCGCCAGCTTCTGATTGCATTTCAACAACTTTAACTGTATCACCAAAAATATTTTTCCTTCCAAAAGCAGACCATTCGTCAACATTTTCTGCCATATTAGACGATGGAGTGATAGGGTAAATTGCAGCTACTTCGCTAAACATATAAGCAATGTGTGCAGCAGCGTGATTTCCATCACAAGTAATAAACTTCTTTTCTTTGTTCATAATATTTTAAATATAAAGTTAATGTTAAAATTTTCTGTGCGAAGATATTAAAAATTATTATCTCTGCCTTAAATTCAATAAAAATAGGTCAACTTTTTATTAATATTAAATTCAAACTTTGCATTAGAATAAATGGAATAAATTTAGGTTTAATGCCTAATGCAGAGTGATATAACAACTCAGAAAAGGGTTTAGTATATTCGCTTACAAATAAGGAAACTACTCCATGTGATGGAGTGTTTCCTTGTAAAGCAAATTTTTGAAAATTTTTAAATTAAGTTTAAACAAACTTAATTAGAATTTATATTCGTTTTGTTCAATCAAATAATCGGCAATCCTTCTTCTTGACTCTTTAATATTAATCACTCTATAATGTGAAAGTAAGCCCACTACTTTATATAACTTTTCTGTTTCTGCTTGTTCAAGACCTAATGAACAAACTGCCTGCTGAGAAGCATTTCTAATCAAGTTAGCTGTTTCAAACAAATTAACATCAAGAATATCTTTATATAGCTGAATGGAGTTTTTTAGATTATTGGCTTCTAATTTTTGCACTCTCATCAGTAAGGATTCAGCTACATATACTGCTGTCATCATATCTGATAAATTTACCAATACTTCTTGTTCTGACATTAAAGATTTCCCAAATGTCTGATTTGCTCTATGAATTAGTATTAATATTGTTTTTTTCAAATTTTTGATGAATTGCATTTTAGATTCATAAGTATCCTGAGTTTGGTAAACAGCAGTAATATCATTTACAGAATCGTAAGCTTTTTGAGCTGCACCTGTTATATCAAAATCTCCTTTCATTCCTCTTTTTAGTGCAGTATCAATCACAAGAAGTCTATTTATTTCGTTTGTTCCTTCAAAAATTCTATTAATTCTTGAATCTCTGTATCCTCGTTCAACATTTACTTCGCCTGAATATCCCATGCCGCCGTGAATTTGTACACCTTCATCAACAACATAATCCAAAACTTCAGAGCCATAAACTTTCAAAAGAGCTGCTTCAACTGCATAATGTCCAATGGATTCAATAGAAGCTCTGCCTTTCTCCATACCTTGTTTTATGTAAATAGGAATTAAATCGTCAATATCTTTACTTATTCTGTATGTTGCTGATTCTAAGGTAAATGTTCTTACTACTTGTTCGGCAAGTTTATATTTTATTGCTCCGAAAGATGAAATACAAACATTAAATTGTTTTCTTTCATTAGCATATTTTACAGAATCAGTAATGGTTTGTTTTGCAGCACCTAATACATTTGCTCCTAATTTCAACCTACCCATGTGCAAGATGCTAAGAGCTATTCTAAAGCCTTCGCCTCTTTTGCCGATAAGATTTTCAGCAGGAACTTTTACATCGTTATAATAAATTTGAGCAGTTGATGAACCTTTAATTCCCATTTTTTTCTCATCTGGTCCAATAACTACGCCGTCCCAGTTAGTTTCCACTAAGAATGCACTTAGCACTCTGTCATTTTCAATTTTAGCAAAAACTATTTGTGTATCACAAAAGCCAGCATTAGTAATCCACATTTTTTGACCATTTAATATATAATGTGTTTCGTCAGCACTTAAGTGAGCATTTGTTTTTCCTGAATTGGCATCACTACCTGCACCTGGCTCAGTTAAGCAATAAGCACCTATGTATTCGCCAAGAGCTAATTTAGTTACATATTTTTGCCTTTGTTCTTCGTTTCCATAATACATAATTGGCATAGTTCCAATTCCAGTATGAGCCATAAAGGCAACTGAAAAAGAATAAGCACCTCCAATCACTTCAGCAACATGCATTTGAGTTAAATATGATTGTCCGAAACCATTATATTCTTCAGGAATAGCTATTCCCATCAAACCAAGGTCTCCTGCTTTTTTCAGAATTCCTTTCATCAATTCTCTATCTTGTTTATCAATATTGTCGAGGTTTGGCAATACTTCTGAATCAAGAAAATCACGACATGTTTGAGCAATCATTTTTTGCTCTTCATTAAACTCTTCAGGGATAAACATATCGTTATAATCAATCTCATTAACTAAAAATTCACCGCTTTTAAGTAATTTTTTTTCCATTATTTATTAAGTTTAAGTTTATAATTTACAAAAAACATCTGCAAAAATACAAAACAAAAGAATATAAATTTAAATAGCTTATTTTGATGTTAATTATTCAGAATTAAAAACCTATTTCCATTTGCTTACTCCTTTCCTCCTCGCACATTATATGTTGATCTGGATTAATTCTTTTCCAGTGTTCAATGTCATAAGACACTTGTTTTAGATAAATTCTTATTGCCTTTTTGAGAATAACACTCGGAGCTTGATTGGTATAACTACTATGATATTTTAAAAGCTCATATTGTTTAGCCGTTAATTGTACAGTTAATTTTTTTGTTTTATTTTTCTTTTTTTTCTTCTTCTTTGTAACCATCTTCAAAAAGTTTACTTATGCAAAAATAAGAAATATACTTAAGCAATTACTTGTAAGATGAACTAAATTTTTACATCTTATGTAAGAAGAATATCGCTTTACATTTTTTTGTAACTTTGCAAACCGAAAATCATGGAAAATTCTCAACTACAAACAGAATTAGATACTTTATTTTTGGGT
Organism: uncultured Bacteroidales bacterium; assembly: GCA_964551645.1. Classification (GTDB taxonomy): domain Bacteria; phylum Bacteroidota; class Bacteroidia; order Bacteroidales; family DTU049; genus CAZKDV01. Next base: position 3,465 of record CAZKDV010000102.1, read on the forward strand.
AATAAATATATAACATTTTCGACCAACAACGAGTTGATTGTTAATTGTTTAAAGATATACCAAAGCACTTATGACGAAATTATAATTAAGGAATCTTCGTTTTTACAGAAATCTTCACAAATTCGTCAAGAGGTATATAATGAAACACAAAGCAATTTAAGTGCAAATTTTGAACAGAGAAATGATACATATAGTGCTTATCCATATCTATTTATTGGAATTGCCATTATTTTCATATTAATTGCTAAACTCTCACATCAAGGATCTGTCAAACAGCTTATGCAATCAGTTTTATCGTTCAACAAATTTAAGTTATGGATGCGCGATACTGACAGTTTACTCACAAGAATACGAATATATAGCATACCTGCTTATTTGATAGTATTCTCACTTTTCATTGATTTTAGTATTCAATTTTTCACATATTCAAACTTTGCTTTTGACAGTTCAAAATATTTTTTAATTTTTGGATATCTTACACTATATTATTTAGTTAGAATCATTTTAATATCAATATCGGGATTTGTTTTTAATACAAAAGCTACTTCAAACGAATATATAAACAACATACAAGTAATAAATGGAGGAATGTTAATTTTTTTAATTCCTATTTTACTAATTAATCTATCTCGACAACTAAATTTCTTTTTTATTTTATTAATTATTTCGGTATCTATCTTCGAGTTACTGAGAATTTTTAGAGGAATACTATTAGCTAAAAGTCTTAGGTCATATCATTTATATTACTTTTTTTTGTACTTTTGCACAATCGAAATATTACCTTTGGTTAGTGTTGTTTATATAAATAAACTTTTTTAATTAATTGTAAAATATAAAATTAGAAATGAGCAAGAAGAAAATAAGAAACATTTTTATTTCACAACCAGAACCTCCAGAACCAGAAAAATCTCCTTATTTTTCGTTGATAAAAAAACATGGAGTAAGCATTGAATACCGTAAATTTATTAAAATTGAAAGATTGACTGCAAGAGAATTTCTTGATCAAAAAATATATCTAAAAGATTATACATCAATTATTTTTACAAGCAAAGTAGCTGTTGATCACTTTTTTAGTATGAGCAAAGATATAAGATTTAATCCGCCTACTACTCTTAAATATTTTTGCATGAGCGAATCAATTGCTCTTTACCTTCAAAAATATATACAATATAGAAAACGCAAAATTTTCCATTGTAATAACGACTACGAAGAGTTAAAAGAAATTATGTCAAAACATGAAGGTGAAAGATATGTGTATCCATGCTCTGATGAAAGCAACGACTGTCTTCCAAATTTCTTAATTGAAAATAATTTTGATGTTACTAAAGCCATATTTTTCAAATCAGTAAATGTAAATATGAAAGGCATGGATATTGAAAAATATGATATGATAGTTATATTTAGCCCTGGCTGTGTAAAATCTTTAAAAGAAAATTTCCCAAATTACAAGCAAGGAGACAATGTGTTTGCAGGATTTGGAGATACAACTGCACAAGCATTTATTGAAAACGGATTTAGACACGACATCGTAGCTCCAACTGAAGAGTTTCCTTCTATGTTGACAGCAATAGATAATTATCTTGAACAGTTATCTAAGAAAAAAAGATAATCTCAAGATTGTGCCTAAGTTTCCAAAGAAATATAAATTATCTTCTCATAAATCAATTGAATTGCTTTTTAAGCAAAATGTTTCTTTTTTTATTTATCCTTTTCGCATTGTTTGGCACACAAAAACTGATAGTAGCAAGCAAAATGTAGTTTTTCTATTTTCTGTACCTAAAACTAAGTTTAAACATGCAGTTAAGAGAAATCAAATTAAAAGACGCATTAAAGAAGCGGTAAGACTTAATAAACATATTATCGAAACACAAGCTTCAGAGCTGAACATAGAAGTTCATATTGCATTTGTATATGTTGCAAATACTGTATTGCCTTATGAGCAAATTCAAAAATCAATAATCTCAATTTTTGAAAAATTTGTTAATGAATTAATAACCAACGAGATGTAAACCTAAGAGCAATAAGAATATTAAATCGTTTTTATATGAAAAAGCTAACAAAAATTCTATGTTTCATTGTTTTCGGACTTATGATGTCTTTCAGCACTAGTGCTCAAAATAAAACATTCCTTTTTGGTATAAGTCCTAAGATTGTCAAAAAACCATATTATCAAAAAGGCGAAAAGGACATCAATGTGCTTCCCTTTGTGTATCAACAAGGAATTTTTAGGCAAGTTGAAATTCGTGTTTCTCCTATTCTTAATTATGGGATTCGCAAAACAAATAGCGAAATCAATTATTTTGGAATACAAATTGCTTTTCCTTACTTTCCAAACAAAAGAGACAATCTTTATTCTCCGTTTAAAGGATTATATTTTGCTCCCGGACTTGAATTAGCACGCAATACATTTGAAAAATATAAAAGTGCAGAAATGTGTATAGAACCTGGCTACACTTTGCTATTTGATAATGATTTAGCTATATCAGTCGGTTTGCAGTTTGGAGTTACACGCTTAAATTATGATAATGATGTGAAAGAATGGAAAAGTCATTTTGGAGTAAAATTCATTTTTGGAAAGTGGTTTTAAAAAATTGCATTAGCTCACCTGCATTTATATAAATTTAAGCAAAATTTTATTCGAAACACTTCTGAGTTATCTATTTTAGTGAGGTTTAATCCAGACTACGCAATAGTAGCTTTCTAAGTATAGTATGTAGATATAATCCAATAAAAAGTCAATTTTTGACGCAAATCAATCGAATTATCAAAAAAGGCGATCATTTTTTTTAGTTGCAAAACAAAGTATAATTAGTTTTGCTTATGATTTGAATAATGATTTTTTAAGTAAATTCAACAATATGTTCAACATTTCACTACAACAAAGTAAAAACAATCGAATTGTAACCATTACTCATATCGAAACAGACTTGGGATTGATGATAGCAGGTGCAAGCGATAAAGGAATTTGTATGCTCGAATTTGCCGATAGCAAATTGATTGATTTGAAACTTCGACAGTTAGGTTTAATATTCAAAGCTACATTAGAGCAAGGAAATAATTCCTACACCGAGACATTAAAAACTCAATTAACAGAATATTTTAAAGGAAAACGACATAATTTTAATATTCCGTTGGATTTGGCAGGAACAGAATTTCAAAAGCAAGTATGGCTTAGCCTTCTAAAAATTCCTTATGGACATACAATTAGTTATGCCAAGCAAGCCCAGCTGATAAGTAAACCATCGGCAGTGAGAGCTGTAGCTAATGCCAACGGAAAAAATAGAATTTACATTATATTGCCTTGTCATCGTGTTATTGGTGCAAATGGGACATTGACAGGTTATGGTGGTGGAGTGTGGCGTAAGAAAGAATTATTGGACTTGGAACAAAAAAATATGATGATAAAATAAATACCGTATATTTCAATTATTGATGTAATAAAACTTTGCTTAAAATAGATTTAAGCCCAAATAATTCTTTTATATAAAACAAAAAAATGAACATAACATTGCAATTACAAAAATGGAGAAAAGAAACTTGAATATGATTTATAGGCTATGGTTTAAAAATTAGCTAAAAAAAGATAATAAAAATTCAATTTTTTATTGATATTTGCATCTTATTATAAACTTAAAACAAAAAAGTTATGAAAAAATTATTTTGTCTATGTAAAAAAGAAGATTCAGTAGTTGTAAAAGATATAGGATTATTGATATTGCGTGTAATTGTGGGAGTTTTTATGATGACACACGGTTGGGTAAAACTATCAAATTTTGGAGTAATGAGCGAACATTTTCCAGCTATGTTGGGCATGAGTTCTAAAATGGCATTGAGTATGATTGTTTTTGCAGAGTTTTTCTGTTCAATTGCATTAATTCTTGGATTTCTTACAAGACTTTCAAGCATTCCTCTAATAGTAGGCATGGGTGTTGCCGCATTTTTTGCACATGTAGCCGATCCTTTTGCAGTTCGTGAGTTAGCTTTACTCTATTTTTCAATCTATATTGTATTTTTAATTACAGGAGCTGGTCGCTTCTCAATAGACAGAATTATAAACAATTTTGTACATCGAAAGTAAGGTATTCGCATAGTAGAAAATAAAATTTTAGATTTTAATTAAAGTGGTAGTATTCAGACGAATAGCTTGAGTTTTTATAATAATATTATATGAAAATTATTTGTCTCTTTGATATGCACGATGCAAACATAGGGGCTGAACTTTCACGAAGCGGAATTACTTTTATCGACTGTAGGTATGTAGAATGCGACAGAAGTAATGATATCCCTGTCATATTAGTAAAATAAACCGAGCCATTGCGCAATTTTATATTTATTAAAACTTTTAATTGTAAAAATAAATAAAACGATTCAAAAGATAAAAATAAGAGTAATATCTTTCATATTATCCATACTCACCACATTATTATATGGTCGCTTTAGGCAACTGATTTACTATACTCTAAAGTAAGCGAGTTGGTTAATTAATCCTAGATTACGCATTTGAGTTTTAAATTCATGTATAATTTATTGATAACAAAAACTTTACAATGATTTTTTCCTGACTTCGACATAAAATTCCTCAATATTTCTTAACACATAGACAATCA
>CAZKDV010000103.1:0-7959 GCA_964551645.1 uncultured Bacteroidales bacterium
GTTGAATAAAATATCCCATTGTATAACTTATTTTTTTCCATATCTCTTAGGTTGCTATCTAATGGAATAACAACATTCAATGGGTCAATTTCAGCTTTGAAACTTAACCACCTTTTGGTAATTGTATCACACTCATGCTTAATTCTTGTTCCACCCGAATAGAATAAATTTTTATTATTAGCATATAATTCAACTTTCCCGTAATAATCAAAAAACGGACTTAAAGTAAAATCATGTTCCAATTCTATATTTCCTTGTGCTATTGTTTGTAAACTCGAATCAACTTTAATGTTACTAAAATAAATCATTTGAGATTCTTCAATTTCATCTATATAGTCGTATTTTCCATTTGCCGTATAGTCATTTCGTCCTGTAACTTTAATATTTGCATCATAAATGACATGATATTTGGTAACTGTATTGGCAAGTATTTTTGCTTTTTCAAAAGCCTGCATATCAGCATTTTTCAGCACAGTAACATTTCCATCTGAGGGTACTATAGCAGCATCAGCAACTCTAATCATTTCAACATTAAATGCACGAATAACTTGCTCTCTTAAACTATATTTAGCTTTTGGGGATTTAAACCTTAATGAATCTTGTTTTGGATGTATGGAAATAAATTCTGAACCAGATAAATCTAAATCGGTAAGATGCCTAATATCAACTTGGCTATAATCTGCAATTTCTTGTTCGGACACAGTTAAATCAATTTCATCTTTATCCATATACCAATCAAATTGATCCATAAAACAAATATATTGGTTTGCTGGGAATTTAACCATTGAACTGCCGCCATTTGACTTAAATTTACCCACTTTAGCATCCATGCTAATGTTTGTTTTGTAGTTTTCAGTTACAAAAGCCATCTCCTTTAAATCGTAAGTTTTTAGGCTAAAATCACAAGTATCGCTATTGATTTCTCTACTAGTATAAACGAAATTTTCAGATGTTATTTGCGCACTGCTAAATTCCATCAACCCTTCTCCAGAAAGTGCCGTAGGTTTTAGTTCTAATTTACCCGTCAATAATGTTTTTTCTTTAAAAATTTCAAATGGTGTGGCTTTGCTTTCAACTACCATAACATCTTGATGTGGTCGCCATTCTTGCCTTACATTTGAAGCATCAACAATAGGATATTCTGTTTTTGTTTTGCTTTCAGCAACATTAAAATCTTTAACACTTTCACTTATTGTTTTTTCAGGGAAGAAAATATATTGGTCAGATTCAGAAACTGAAGTTAAATAGCTTAAAACACCATCACCTCTAAGTCCTTGGTTACTTATATCAATAATATTTTCAAATGTACCTTTACCTTCGTATGCTTCTAAACCACCTTCTGGTGTAAGATGGTTAAATCCAAGCGAATAATCTTCTTGAACTTTAATAGGCTCGTTTATAGTAGGAAATATTCCCGCCGATGATAAATAACCTGAAAATTCAATCTGGTCAGTAGTAAGTGCGTTCATGCTGTCTAATTGAAAAGGCTCAATTCTATAAAAGAAATTTTCTCTTTTATAGATATCTGGATAAACACACTTTTTATCATAATAAACATAAGATGGATTTTGACTGTTAAATATTGGATATTCTTTAAATGGTTTTAAGCCTGATTTATTGCTTGGGTGGTCAATTAATACATTTCCAGACATTGCTTCAATTGTACTTTTAACCCTAACTAATGGATAAGAACCATATTCATCAGGTTTTCTGCTTAAAACACGAAATGATAGTGAGTCAATTAATGGCATTTCAACCTTAAATTGTTCATAATCAAAGTAAAAATTATTACCAAAAAAGTCAAAAAGCCCTACTCTAACAAGTCCGTTAAATTCAAAATCACGATTTTTTTTGATAGTAATTTCTTGATTAAGAGGAAAAATATATACTGATTGAGAATCGCTAACAAATATTCTTGATACTCCTCTCATTTTTAAGTCGAAATCAAGCAAACTCAAAGTAGCATTGCTTTGTGCCGTAATAACTGAATTTAATTTGATAACATCATAATCTTTTCGTTTGGCACTGGCACTTAAATAGTCGAACACTTTATCTTTGATAAAAATTCTATCAGTATTTATATTGTAATGAACAAATCCTGCTAATGCCAGCCTGATAATTTCATTTCTAACACTTTCTTCTTGTTTCACCAAACATCTTGCAAAATCTTCAACTGAAATGCTTCTACTTCCATTTTTTCTGGAACAATTTTTCAATGCAACTAAGGGATGCATGTCATCAATTCCCCTAATTTTTTCATATTCATAATCAGAATAATAATTATTTGAGGTAAATGTGGCATTTCCTTCAGAACCGGGTCCAATAATCATTCTGAAATCTATTTTATGCTCATCCATTTTCCAATACATGGCTTCAAAGTCCATTTCCAATTGGTGATAGCTATTTATATATGGCATTCTTGACAATCCTTCTCTTTCTCTAATTGCAGAAATTTCTCGTGTTTCATCAATATATTTCATAGGAATACATGGGTGGTAAATTGAATCTTCTTCCCAATAAATCGTTATTCCTGCACGCTCTGAGCTAATTCTGTCTTTTCTGATAATATACGACTGAGCGGAAAACTTCATAAATAATTTGTCATCTTTATAGATGTAAAGATATGCGTCATTAAACCTATCTCCTGAACCAATCAACTTAGCTCCTTTAATAGAGTAGCCACCTTCGTAATTTATATCTTTAAAAATATTTTTTATCTCAAAACGACTATCGGTAGTTTGAAATGCCGGATATATAGCATTATCCTTAGTGCGGTTGGCAAGTATTCGCTCTTCTAAAACGCCGGTTAATACTTGATTTCCGAACATTTCAGGATAGTATAAACGAACAGTGTCTATCGTAAATTCGCGTTTGCGTGTGTTTAGCTCATACCTATCAAATTCGGCATAAAGTGCATCTGGCTCAAATCCTGCCCTTGTCCAATTAATTCTGCCTTTTTCTCCCTGCCATTTGTTCTGTTTTGGGAAAAATTTGCCTGTTGTATTATAAATTACCGAACTGTCATTATTAGCATAGCACACTAAATTAAAGGATTGTGGAAAAACTAAAATAGGTTCTTCTTCATAAATAAAATCAAAAGTTGATGTATTAACTTTCCATACACTTGAAGTGGAGTTATTTAACAAAGAATCTAAAAAGAAATCTTTACTAAATGATAAAAATTCCTGAAACGGAGCTGAAGTTTTTCTTTTAACATAATCAGATAAAGCAATATGCCAGTTTATAATAATTTTCTCAGATTGCTTCGATTGTATTATATCTTTAACAACTTTCAAATAGTCGTGAAAATGCGGAAAAGCTTGCATCTTTCGCTTTTGCATTTCAATTGACAAATCTGCTATTGATTTTTTGTGCATATCGTTGATTTCGCCACTATTCCAAAAAATAGTAAACTCCTCAATAAACTCTTTAGCAAGTTTGCGATTGCTCTTGTCGCTCAACTCGTTAAAAAAATCTGTTAATTCAGCAATATATGTTTCTGTATTGCCCGAAAACTTAGTTTGAGCTTGACTTGTAAAAGTAAACAAAAAAAACAAAAAACAAATAAATACTATAACACGCTTATTCATTTACACTTATAGTTTTTTATATAAAGCAATACACCAATTGTTTTTATCAATGTTTTTTTCTAAAAACAAATTATATTTCTTACATTCTAGTTCAATTTCTTCAAGGTCATCAATATAAAAGCCACTTAACAACAATAATCCATTTTGCTGTAAAGACTTAGCATATTGAGAAATATCCTGCAATAAGGTGTTTTTATTAATATTTGCTATAATAACATCAAATAAACTGTCATTTATCGTTTTCACATCTCCGTTAAGCACTTTAACATTTTGAATATTGTTTAGATTGATATTGTGTATAGAATTTTCATAACAAATTATGTCATTATCAATAGCAGTAATAGTTTTAGCTTTAAGCATAGAAGCAAAAATTGCTAAAATTCCTGTTCCTGCCCCCATGTCTAAAACTGTTTTGTCTTTAAAATCTACATCTAACATCATTTCAATCATGCCCGAAGTAGTTTCGTGATGTCCAGTCCCGAATGACATTTGAGGATGTATAATTATTTTGTACTTAGCATCAAACTCTACAGTATGAAAAGGTGCTTTAATAAATACTGAATTTGCAACAAGTATAGGCTCAAAATTTTTCTCCCACTCTTCGTTCCAATTTTTTTGTTCAAGTTTATTAATGTAATACTCACCAAGTTTTTCGCTAAAATCAAGACTAAAGATTGTTTCGGAAAAAAGTTTGATGGAAAGCTGTTCGGCTGGAATATATGCCTTAAATCCATCTTCCCCTTCGTAAAAACTGTCAAAACCTATGTTTAACAAATAAGCTGACAAAATTGCTGACTCTTCTTTTGTTAGCTTGATTTTCCAGTGTATTTCAATATAGGTTGCTTTATTCATGGTTTGATGATAAAATTATTTTGATAAATTCGTTTGGTTTCAATGAAGCACCGCCAATTAATCCACCATCAACATCTTGACAATTAAATAGTTCTTCTGCATTTTGTGCATTACAACTACCTCCATATAGAATTGGAATATTTGCTGATATTTTGTTTGAATATTTGTTTTCTAAAACTTTACGAATAAAATGGTGCATATCTTGTGCTTGCTCTGTTGTTGCAGTAATGCCTGTTCCAATTGCCCACACGGGCTCATAGGCTATAATAATATTTTGAATTTGCTCAGGGCTAAGATGAAAAAGAGATTCATTTAATTGAGACTCAATAACATCATAATGAATATTTGCATTTCTTTGAGCAATGCTCTCCCCGCAGCAAAATATCGGTATTATTGAATGTTTTAGTGCATTATTGACTTTTTGGACTAATTGCTCATTACTTTCTTTATTGTATTGTCTTCGTTCAGAATGTCCAATAATGCAATGTGATATATTTAAAGAATGTAGCATAGGGGCAGAAACCTCTCCCGTATAAGCACCAAATTCGTGTTCTGACATATTTTGAGCACCAACAAAAATGTTTGTACCTTTAAATCCATTAGTAAGCATTTGTAAGTATAGGAATGGTGAACAAAATACAATATCCGACTTAGTTTTGATAGTTTTATGTAAATCAAGAAAGTTTTCGAGATATTTTTCAACATCGCTTTTTAAAAAATTCATCTTCCAATTTGCAACAATAATCTTTTTTCTCATTTATTTAATTTCTAACAATGAATAATAAGACAAAAGTAGGAATAAATTTCATTAAAAGTACATTAGATTTTCTTTTTATCTGACGAAACTCAAAATATAGTTAAAACCTCATTTTTCAAACTGCTGCAAATCAATTTAACAATGTGATTTTTAACAACTTACTTGTAGCGTGGCAACTTAAATAAGCAAAAGCAAGATAATTTTAATTTCATTTGCTTTAATCTCTTGTGCATTTAAACTTTTCTTTATATTTGCAAAATAAATCTAAAACTTTCATTATGAAAAAATCATTACTTATTATTTGTACTTTATTCTTATTATTTTCTTGTAAAGAACCTGCAAGCAAATTTTTAGAAGAAGGTCTTGCAAAATTTATTATTGAAGATTATCATGGCGCAATATCTGATTTTAGTGCGGCAATAGAATTAAACTCTAAATATGCAGAGGCATACTATTACAGAGGCTTTGCTAATGATAATTTAAAAGACTATCAAGGTGCAATATCTGATTACAGTACGGCAATAGAATTAGACCCTAATTATGCAAAGGCATATTATAGAAAAGGTCTTGCAAAATATAATTTAAAAGATTATCAAGATGCAATATCTGATTACAGTAAAGCAATAGAATTAGACCCTAAGTATGTAGTGGCATTCTACAAGAGAGGAATTGCGAAAGCTCGTTTACAAGGTTTTCAAGATGCAATGTCTGATTACAGTAAGGCAATAGAATTGGACCCTAATTTTGCAAAGGCATATGATTCTAGAGGCTATGGGAAAATTTTTTTAAAAGATTATCAAGGTGCAATATCAGACTACAACAAAGTAATAGAATTAAATCCTAACAATGCAAGGGTATATAATAACAGAGGCGTTGCATACTTTGTATTAGGTCAAATAGAAAACGCATGTCTTGATTGGAGCAAAGCGGATGAGTTAGGATTCGATGAAGCATATAAATTCATAAAAGAGTATTGTAAATAGTTTTTATTTTTAAATTGTTCTTATAGTTAATTATTCTTTTTTTGTGTAAATTTGTTTATTTAATATAATTGATTATGAAATTTTTTAATTTGAAATCTTTAAAATTTTTTTTCTTGAAACATATAGATAATTGGAAAATAATTTTAACAGTATGGCTTGCTATTGGCATTTCTGTTTCAGGCATTTTTTATATTTTTCCACCGAAAAAAAATCATAAAAAATTAAACTTTAATGAAGAAGTTGAATTGATTGGAAAAATTAGGATTGCTAACGAATTTTATATTGATACCGAACAAACTAAAATTAAAATTTATAATAAAAAATACTATAAGTTTTTTTCTTTAGTAACACTTACAGGAGCTGTAATTATTTTTGGTTTTGGGAAATATTATAAAAAAAATGATGCTTCGTAATCACTTATTTAAACAATTCGTGTTGAGCTTCATGATTAGGAAAGCACTAACTTACTTGAATAATTTTTATTACCAAGTCACAAGATTTCATCTTAAATTTTAAATGATTTTCCAAATTTTGCTAGTGTGTTATATTAAAAAAAACTAATCTAAACCATAACAACAAAAACTTTTGAAAAAAGTGATGTTTTATGGGGTTATCAACTATTGTTTGGGTGGAATAGATTTGTATAAATGAAAATGAAAATGAAAATGAAAATGAAAATTGCAGATAGAAAATATTTCAAAGAGTATGCTGAAAGAAATGGGAATAAAATTATTGATTTTATTCGGAATTTCGATTTTTCAGAAGAAAAAAACAATTTTGAATATCTCACCAAAGCGTCTGCCGTATATTCCTCAAACATAGAAGGAAACAGTATTGATTTGAATTCGTATATGAATTACGAACTAAGCAAAGTGAAGTTTAAGGCTGGAAAAGAGCTTGAAGAAATAGAACAGCTTATCAAAGCATACGAATTTGCACAAATTAGTAAATTAACCGAAGACAATCTGCTAAAATCGCACAAAATTCTTTCCAAACCTTTGTTAATAAAAAGCAAACAAGGAAAATATCGAGTTGAGCCTATTGGTGTTTTCGGGAAATCAGGAATTGCTTATTTGGCTGTTGAACCAGAATTTGTCAAAGAGCAAATGTCTGCTTTTTTCGAGGAATTGAATGAATTGTTAAACACCAAATTGAATGAAATAGAGGTGTTTTACTTTGCGTCCTTAATCCATTTACGCTTTGTTCATATCCACCCTTTTCGTGATGGCAACGGAAGAACTGCCCGTTTGTTAGAAAAGTGGTTTATTGCTGAAAAATTGGGCAAATCTTTTTGGAAAATTCCGTCCGAAGAATACTACAAAAACAATCAACAACAATACTACGAAACAATTAATCTCGGAGTAAATTTCTACGAATTGAACTACGATAAATGTTTACCATTTGTGGAAATGCTACCGAACTGTTTGAAGTAAAAACGACCACACAACAATCGGTCTGGCAAAAGGCTGGTTAAACTATTATAGTTTTTTAGCTATGCCCTATCTAAATTGCTTTTTTGCTAAAACCGTTGGATTTTTGGTTAACACCAGAATCATTTAGCAGGTAAAACTACAAATAATATGAGTAGTTTGGTTCTGCACCTATTCTTTTTTACTATCTTTGCATTACAGTAATTTATAGCAATGAGCAAAGAAAACGCCATAAAAATATTTGAGCAAAAACAAGTTCGGACACATTGGGACAGCGACCAAGAAAAATGGTTTTTTGCCATAGTAGATGTTATTGCTATTTTGACAGACAGCCCCAATCCACAAGT
>CAZKDV010000104.1:0-2209 GCA_964551645.1 uncultured Bacteroidales bacterium
ATGTGGCAAGAGTTTGACAACTCATTAGTTGTTATTGATGATGTTGATTTAAACACTAAGAAAATTGCTGGAGTAAAAACACCAATATTAGAAAAGATACATTTTAGACCTATTGAATTTAGCGTTTTTAATAATCCATCTTGGTTTCTTGATGCTATTGAAGTAGTTAAAGAAATTGCAACTCTTGAAATGGCTAAAGAAACATTTGTTCTAAAATCTGATTTATTGTTGCACGCTAGGAGAAAAACTACACAGAAAGTTAATCTTTATGAAAAAGTTCAAATTCCTGGATTTCAAGAAGCTATATTGAAAATCAAGAGGTATCTTGAAGACGAGGAAAATCTTTCTAAAGCCGCACAGAAAATTGTTAAAGCACGCATTAGTCAAGCAGAGGAGGTTGAAGCATGATTATTCCAATGACAAAATATACATTTTTAGTTTATCATAAAGAATACCTAGACTTTCTAGAAAAAGTGAAAGAACTTGGTGTTGTGCATATTATTCAAGCAAATGATAAAGATTCTTATGATACTAAGCAACAGTTGTTATTGGTTAAAAGTATCAAAGATACCATAAAACAACTTAAAAAACGAGAAGTTGAAGTATTAAGTAATGAAAAAGAACAAATTACAGGTCAAGAAGTTTTTGAAAGAGTAAAACAACTGAATGAGCTAACAGATATTAAACAAAAACAACTAAAAGAACTACAAAAAGAATTTGCAAATGTTGAACCATGGGGTACATTTTCAGTTGAAACTATTAATAAAATTAAACAAAGCGGAATAGAAATCTTGTTTTTTGTTTGTTCAGATAAGAAATTTAAAGAAGAATGGAACGACACCCATATTGAAATTGTTAATACTATTGGTGGATTAGTTTATTTTGTTGCAGTACATAAGATTGGCGAAGAGCTTTCGATTGATGCAGAAAGAGTTGCTTTGCCCGATAGATCTATAAATGAAATAAAAGTAGAAATTGATATAATAAATAAGGAAATAGCTGATATTGAGTCAAAACTTGATATTTGTGCTATTTCACACATTGATAAATTAGTTGAATACCAGCACGAAGTTGAAGAAGCTAACGACTTGCAAGAGGTACTGTCTAGTACAATTAAAGAAGCAGACGAAAAACTTATGCTTGTTGAAGGTTGGGTTCCAAAGGCTAAGAGTAATGATTTAGATGTTTATCTTGAAGAGCAAAGTATTGTTCATTTGACTCAAGAACCAACGCCAGAAGATAAAGTTCCAATTTTATTAAAGAATAATAAATTTACAAAATTGTTTGAACCTATTGGTAGTTTATTTTCATTACCAACTTATCAAGAATTAGATTTAACGCCTTTGTTTGCTCCATTCTTTATGATGTTTTTTGGTTTTTGTCTCGGAGACGCAGGCTATGGACTTCTGTTATTGGTGGTTGCTTCACTTGCGAAATTGAAAATTAAATCTAATCTTCGTTCGTATTTATCTTTAGTTCAACTTTTTGGTATTGGAACATTTATTTTTGGTTCTATTTCAGGAACATTTTTTGGTATTAACATAATTGATTCAAATATTGCTATTTTTGATAATGTAAAAAATCACATGTTTGAATCTAATCAAATGTTTCAACTCGCATTAATACTTGGAATTGTACAAATAATATTTGGATTGGCAGTGAAAGTAGTTAATCAAACAAGACAGTTTGGTTGGCAGTACGGAATGACAAGTGTAGGCTGGATTATTTTAATCTTATCTTTACTTGATAATTTTTTATTGGAATTTACTTCTTTCGGTTTTATTCCAATCTATATAGCTATTGCAATAATCATATTTTTCGTTGACCCCAAAGTAAATATTTTCACTCGCGTGGGTAAAGGACTTTGGGAGTTATATGGAATAACTGGCTTTTTTGGCGATATATTGAGTTATATTCGCTTATTTGCTTTAGGTATTGCAGGTGGAACTTTAGGTTTTGTTATTAATGATATTGCATTACAAATAAAAGGAGTACCATACATTGGTTGGTTATTATTTGTGATAATTCTTATTGTTGGGCATTTTGGAAACTTGCTTATTTCCTCTCTTGGTGCTTTTGTGCATCCGATGCGTCTAACATTTGTAGAGTTTTATAAAAATGCTGGCTTTGCTGGCGGAGGATATAAATTTAAACCATTTACTAAAAAAACAATTAAATCTAATAAAGGAGAAACATTATGAAGATCGGA
>CAZKDV010000104.1:2247-7806 GCA_964551645.1 uncultured Bacteroidales bacterium
TTGATGATTGCATTATCAGGAACAGGAAGTGCCATTGGGGTATCAATCGGAGGCAACGCCACAATAGGGGCGTTAAAGAAAAATGAAGAAGCTTTTGGAAGCTATATGCTATTAAGTGCTTTACCAGGGACACAAGGACTATACGGTTTTGCTGGTTTTTTTATTATTAACCAACAAATGCCTAAATTGCTTGAAGCCGGTGGTGGAACTTTAACTATGTATCAAGGTGTAGCTATTTTAGCTGCTGGACTTGTTTTAGGACTTGTAGGCTTGATATCAGCAATTAAACAAGGACAAGTTTGTGCAAATGGTATTGCCGGAATTGGTTCTGGATATGATGTGTTTGGAAAAACAATGGTATTAGCAGTATTCCCTGAGTTATATGCTATTGTTGCATTTGCATCTACATTTATCATTAGTGCTGCTCTGTAGCAATTAAGATTTTTAAAAATTATTCTTTGAAATAGTGAATTTTATTTCATTATTCCAAAAATAATTACGATATTTGCAACCCAAATTAAAAAGGATAGGACTATGGCACGAATTTGTCAACTTACAGGAAAAAAGGTAATTACTGGAAACAATGTTTCACATTCAAACATTAAATCAAAAAGAAAGTTTTACCCAAATCTTCAAACGAAAAAATATTATATCCCTGAAGAAGGTGTATGGGTTACTCTAAAAGTATCTACTAACGCTATGCGTACAATTAATAAAAATGGTATTTCTGCTGTGCTGAAAAAAGCTATTGAAAAAGGGACTATATAATAATTGTTAAAGTTTTTTTTGTTTTTCATATAAATAACCCTCATTGAGGGTTATTTTTTTGTATAATAATGAGGGAGATTCTAAGATTTCAGAAAAACCAAATTCTGACCACCTTGCATCAATATTTGAAATAGTAACAGAATCCATAGTGATAATATTTGCTCTGCTTGTTTGAAGATTGTCGTGTGTTGTAGTTTTCATGGTTCCGTCAAAACCTGCAAAGCAGGTTTTATCTTCCAAAGATGTTAAAAACAAATCAGTTTCAGGATTATAGTTAGCTAAAAATAACCATAATAATTCATTATAATTCAAACATTCAGCATTAGAGTCAAAGAAAAACATATATGGAACATGAAATGAATGTTCTAAAATTAGTTTTTTGTGAATATTGCGAATAGAAATTGACAAGTCTTTGTTTACAAATATTATCGCAATCTTATAGGATTTTTTTGCCCAGTTTAAATCAATATTTTTTATGTGGTATTTGCTGAAATCAAAATTTATTTGCGTTTGATTTGGGGTTCTATTATCTATTGCTTGTTTTTCTTCTTCTAATTTTACAGTTGCGTCAATTCCCATTTTTCTTCCAAAAGTAAACGAATTATTTGCATGATCTAGCACATCTAATGGTCCTTTGAAGAAGCTAAAATCATAAGGAATATTTACATTTTTACTTATAGCATCAAGCACAGAATTTATGTTGAAAACATCAACATCTTTATCTACAATAATAATATTTTTTACAAACATCATTTGACCAGCACCCCATAATGCGTTCATCACTTTTATTGCTTGTCCGGGATATGTTTTTTTTATTGAAGCTATAAGCAAGTTATGAAAACCTCCTTCAATAGGGATATTTACTTCAATTAACTCAGGTGTAAAAAATTTTTTTATCAAAGGAAAAAATAATCTTTCAGTTGCTTTGCCCAAATATCCATCTTCCATTGGGGGAACACCAACAACTGTAGCTGGATATATTGCATTTGGTTTATGAGTTATTTTGGTAATATGAAAAATAGGGTAGTAGTCTGTCAAACTATAGTATCCGGTGTGGTCGCCAAATGGACCTTCGGTTTTCAGTTCTTCTTCTGGGTCAATATAGCCTTCTATTACAAAATCAACATCTTCTGGAATTTTGATATCACAAGTTAGTGCTTTTACTAATTTTATTCTTCTTTTTTGAATAAATCCGGCAAATGCGTATTCGTTAATCATTTCGGGGAGGGGAGCAGTTGAGATATATGTGTAAATAGGATTTCCGCCTAAAGTAACAACAACTGGCATTCGTTTTTTCAATGCTTTATATTTCTCAAAATGCGTAGCGCCACCTTTATGCCTATGCCAATGCATACCTGTCGTTTTATTGTTAAATACTTGCATGCGATACATACCTACATTGGTGCTTCCATCTTCAGGGTCAATAGTATGAACCATTGGAAGAGTGATGAATTTTCCTGCATCATCTGGCCAACATTGCAATATTGGTAGTTTAGACAGATCTACTTCCGTTTGCTCATTTTTTTGACATATCCCTTTTCTTTTGAGATGTTTAGGGATAGAGTATCTTAGCTTTAATGCTTGTTTGATGGCTTTCGTAATATTTAATTTTTTTGTTGTGTCTGTCATTTGGAAAAATGCTTCAATTTCATCATTAAATTCGTTGTATGAACGCAATCCCAAGGCTTGTAACATTCTGTATTCACTGCCAAACATATTTGTAATGACAGGAAATTTTGTCCCATTATTTTTGAATAAAAGAGCTTTTCCTTTGTTTTTAGACACTCTGTCAGTTATCTCTGATATTTCTAATAATGGCGAAACATGAGCATTAATAATAGTTAATTCATCTTTTTTTTGAAGAAAATCAATAAAATTTTGCAGTGATTTATATGACATTTTGTATATTTGTATGATTTTTGAATATATTTGTAAAATTAAAAATTAAATTGAAATGAAAACAACTGTAGGAATTATTGAATTTAATGGAAAACCATTAACAATAGCTGGAGAAATGATTACTAAAGGTCGTATTGCACCTGATTTTAAAGTTATAGATAAAGAATTAAATATCGTAAAATTATCTGATTTTGCAGGCAAAAAGCGCATTTTATCCATAATGCCATCAATAGATACTCCAATTTGCGAGGCACAAACAAGAAGATTTAATGAAGAAGCTGCTAAAAACCCCGATGTAGTTGTGATAACTTTATCTATGGACTTGCCTTTTGCACTTGCTCGTTTCTGTGCAAATGAGGGTATCAAAAATGCAATTACATTATCTGACCATAGATACAGAGAATTTGGCTATAATTATGGTTTTTATATTGAAGAGCTTGGATTGCTTGCTCGCGGAATTGTTGTCGTAGATGAAAATGATACTGTAGTGCATGTTGAGTATGTTAAAGATATAGTGCAACATCCAAACTATGATGCAGCACTTGAAGCTATTAAGTAAAACTATAACTTCTTAAATTATTTTGCTTGCTTTTTGTAAATAAGATTAAGCATTATGCCAATTTTGTATCCTTTTGGCTTATATATGGACAATTAGTAGCAATTGCAGTATTTGATAAACTTATACTCTAATTCTGAACAATTATTAGAGAAATAAGGATTTTAGAAATTATCTTTTGACTGTTTTTTATATAGGTGCTGTAAATTGCAATGATATTGTCCACTCATTGCGGATATTTCTTGAAACATCAAATCGATATGTGCTATTGTAGTAGGTAACAAAATCAATACCTATGCCATAACCCAATAGAGCAGTATTGCTTAAAGGATTGTTTGCATAATAGTATTTATCCCATACATAAGCAAAATCAGTATGCACATTAAGATAAAAAGCATAAGGTATAGTGTTGAATTTTGTCCAAGGAATAAACTTTATATTTTTAATATTTGGTTTGACAATATTATATTTAATATTTGATTTGATAAGAGCAAAGTTTTGTCCATCAATAACATAATTCTCATATCCTCTTAGATAATCTCTGCCGTATCCCAAAGCTTTATTAAATAAGAACGATTTGTTTTTATCAAATCTTAATTGTGTAGTCATACCGCAAGCATAATATAAACTTTCGTGAATTTTCCAATATTTTCTCAAATTTGAATAAACTTGTAAAGTAGAAACATTGTTATTTGACAAAATAGGCAAACCTCTTTTTGATACTTCTATGTCAAAATAATGTCCTTCGAGTGGATAATGCTTGTAATCACGATAGTCATGTTTCAAAAAATATGAAAATGTAAAATATGAAGTTGATTTATTTACATTTTCAATAAATAGCGATTGCAGATTAAATAGAGTGTCAGAAATCCATAAATTATTAAATTGTAATCTTAATATATGTGATTTAAAAATACCTTGTCTTTGCATTAAAGCTAATTGTAAAAATATGTTTTCAAATATATGCTCATTATCTGCTTTTAACCAAATTGGGTGATTGTCAATAGAATTGTATATGATATTATGCTCTCTCACATAGTTGGCAGAAAATCCTAATCCAATGTTTTGTTTTGAGTTCATATTCGGAATTTGATACACAATATTATATTGTTCATTAAATCCTGTTTGAGCACCAATTGATAGTGTTTCGTTTCGTCCTCTGAAATTTTCAACCAATAAAGACATTCCGTAACTTAGTTTTTCTAAATTTTTGTTTTTCCACCATTCATTAATATTCCTTTCTTCAATTAAAGTAATCGGCATGGGCCATATATACCATCTTTCGGCAATCTTTATGATAATCTTTACATTATTAAAGTTTTTTTCAGAATTAATGATTTTGTAATCAATATTTACGAAATGAAACAAAGATAAATTCATCAGGTTTTTCTCGCTTTGTTTTATCTTTTCAACTAATTCGTGCCAACATAATGAATCGCCTTTATGTATATCTAACTCTCTTTGAATTATCCTTTCTTTTGTTATTGAATTGCCTTCAATAGCAATATCTGTTACAATATATTTTTTAGTAGTATCAATAGGAGTAGAATTTGCAAAACAAAAAAAAGTAGAAGATAATAGTAAAATACTAAAAAATAACTTCCTATTCATCTATAAATTAAGATATTGCATAAGTAATTCGTAGCGTTCTTGCAACAATTCATATTGTTCATTAAAGCCATAAGAGGCAACTATTGTGTATTCATATCTTTCAAGAGTTTGTATGACAGAAGTAACATCAACTTTATCAAGTTTTAGGCTTAATATCATTACAGTTGAATCGGGGATAGTGTATGCAGAAAAATGTAAAACTTTACAATCATTTGATTCTATAAGTTGAACTATACGCGATAAATAATAATCATTTTCATGTAGTTCAATTTCAATAATTGCTCCCGGATTGTTTAATGACATGCTATATACTGTTTCACGCAATAAATCATTAACTTCAATATATCCAAGATAATGATTTTTGTTAGAAATAACAGGTACGAGAGTTAATTTGTATTCGTAAATAATTCTTAATATATCAAATAAATGATCATCTGCTTGAATTGCAACTATATTGGTGCTTAGTTTATATGTTCCTATTGCTTCGTTTAAATCGTTATCGAATAAATCGCTTTCAGATATAATGCCTAAACAATTTTTATCGTTTACTATTGGCAAATGGCTAACTTTAGCATCTTCCATAAACCCAAGAACTTCATGCCCAATATGCGATGTTTTGACAGGATTAATGGTATTGCGAATTATGTGTTTAATCATATTTAATTTTAATGTGTATCGTCCTAAATAACCGTTACAGGTTTTCGATACAAAATTAATAGATTTAT
>CAZKDV010000105.1:0-7769 GCA_964551645.1 uncultured Bacteroidales bacterium
TACAAAATAACAAATTTAATATGGAAAGAATACTTGTTGTAGGTGCAGCCGGTCAGATTGGCTCGGAATTGATACTAACGCTTCGTAGCATATACGGAAATGAAAATGTAATTGGCTCAGGACGCAAAACTGCTCCATCTGAAGCAGTTCTTCAAACTGGACCATTTGAATACTTTAATGCAGTAAATCGCGAAGAACTATACAATGTTTGCAAAAAACACAATATTAATATAATTATTAATATGGCTGCTATTTTGTCGGCAGTTGGAGAACAAAATCCGATGTTAGCATGGGATGTAAATATGAATGGTTTGCTAAATACCCTTGAAATTGCACGCGAAATGAAGATGAAGCAAGTTCTTGTGCCTAGCTCAATTGCTGTATTTGGACCCGGAACTCCACTTGACAATGCCCCACAAGAAACAGTATTAAAACCTACTACAATGTACGGACTGACAAAAGTTGCAGGTGAATTATTAGGAGACTATTATGTTCGCAGATACGGACTAGATGTACGCGGACTTCGCTATCCGGGAATTATTAGCCATGAAACATTACCAGGCGGAGGAACAACTGACTACGCTGTAGCTATCTACTATGAAGCAATTAAACATAAAAAATATACTTGCTTTGTGAAAGAAGATACTCGTTTGCCTATGATGTATATGCCTGACTGTATAAAAGCAACCATAGATTTGATGCAAGCAGATTTTTCAACTTTGAAACACCATTCCGACTTTAATGTTGGAGCAATGAGCTTTAGCGTTGCCGAATTAGCCGAATCAATCAAAAAAAGAATTCCTGAATTTACTATTTCTTACGAACCTGATTTCCGTCAACAAATTGCTGATTCATGGCCAAATGATGTTGACGACACTGCAGCAAGAAAAGAATGGGGCTGGGCTCCAAAATATGACCTCGAAGCAATGACCGATGATATGCTTAAAAACATTAAAATTAAACATGATAAAGGGCTTATTTAATTGAAATAATTATTAATCTAAATTTAAATTTATGAAAGTTAAAAAGAACATCATTTTTGCATTTTTAATGCTAATTAGTACTGCTATGTTTTCGCAAATAGCTGGGAACTTTGACTTGGGAATTAGATCAGATTTTGACGACCTTAATTCTATTGGGGTTTCTGGAACTTACTTGTACGATGTTGATGGCAAACTTGGAGTTGGAGCTAATGTTGGCTTAAGATTTCCAACTGCATCCGGAATTTCAGGTATTCATATTCCCGTTTTAGGAGATGTCAGATATTATCTACAAGGTAATAACCAAGGTTGGTATCCTGAAGTATTTATTGGATTTATGCATTATAGACATAAATATAAGCTATTTAATCAAAGCTATACCTCAGCTGCAACTAATTTTGCTTTTGGCTTTGGAGCTGGATACAAAACAAGTAAGTCTATTGACCTATCTGCCCGTTATGAAACCACTTCTAATTCAAGCGGAACTGCAAAAGGTATTTTTGGGATAAGAGTCGGTTATTGGTTTTAAAAAAAATAAAATAATCTTTAAAAGGAGTTTCTACATTAGGAACTCCTTTTTTTATCCTCAATTTTCATAAACATAAAAATACTAACTTTGCCAACTACTAAAAAACAATATTTTATTTTGCATTATGAAACTATCAAAACATGGACTATAATCATAAAGAAATAGAAAAAAAATGGCAGAACTGCTGGAGCAATGATCAAATTTATTCAAGTAAAGTTGATAAAAGCAAAGAAAAATTTTATATTCTTGATATGTTTCCTTATCCTTCTGGAGCAGGATTGCATGTTGGGCATCCACTTGGCTATATAGCATCTGACATAGTGTCTCGATATAAAAGGCTAAAAGGATTTAATGTTCTACACCCTATGGGCTTTGATGCTTTTGGTTTGCCTGCCGAACAATATGCTATTCAAACAGGACAACATCCCGCTATAACAACCGAACAAAACATACAAAGATATAAAGAGCAACTTGTTAGCTTGGGCTTTGATTATGACTGGAATCGCGAAATTCGCACAAGCGACCCAAAATACTACAAATGGACACAATGGACTTTCATACAACTATATAATCACTATTTTAACACAGAAACACAAAAAGCCGAACCAATATCAAATTTAGTTGCTGTTTTTGAAACAAAAGGAAGCAATGTAAGCAATGTAAATGTAGCTTGTGAAAAAAGTATAATGTTTTCAGCAAATGAATGGAACAATATGACTGACCATCAAAAGCATGATATACTTATGAATTATAGATTAGCATATCTTGCTGACACAACTGTTAATTGGTGTCCAGAATTAGGGACAGTATTAGCAAATGATGAAGTCAGTGATGGAGTCAGTGTTCGTGGTGGTTTTCCTGTTGTAAAAAAGACCATGAAGCAATGGTTACTAAGAGTTACGGCTTATGCAGACCGCCTTATTAATGGCTTGGACAATTTAGATTGGTCAGAAAGCATTAAAGAAATTCAACGCAATTGGATTGGGAAATCTTTTGGAGCAATGCTTAGCTTTGACATTAAAGGACATCCCGATATTAAAATGGATATTTTTACAACCAGACCAGACACAATTTTCGGAATTACATATATGGCTTATGCTCCCGAACATATTGCTGTTAAAAATATCACAACGAATGAACAACAAAAAGAAGTATCTGAATATATTGAATATGCAATTAACCGTTCGGAACGCGAACGAATGACAGAGACAAAGAAAATATCAGGAGCTTTCACAGGAACTTATGCAATACACCCATTTACAGGAGATGAAATACCAATCTTTGTTGCTGATTATGTTTTAGCTGGCTATGGAACTGGTTCAGTAATGGCAGTACCCGGACACGATTCACGCGACTACGCATTTGCTAAACATTTCAACCTCCCAATCAAAGAAGTTATCACAAGCAGCAATATTGCCGAAGAAGCATGGGAAGAAAAAGAAGGTACGCTTGTAAATTCTGACTTCTTAAATGGTTTAAACCCTATTCAAGCAATCGAAAAAGCAATTGAAATAATTAAACAAAAAGGAATAGGACAAAGAAAAACAAGTTATAGACTTAGAGATGCTATTTTTAGTCGACAAAGATATTGGGGTGAACCATTTCCTGTTTACTATAAAAACGGAATGCCACAAATGATGGATATTGAAAAATTACCATTATTACTTCCTGATATTGATTCATATCTGCCAACAGAAAGTGGAGAACCACCTTTGGCAAGAGCTAGCAATTGGAAAACAGAGGAAGGATATGCGATAGAAACGAATACTATGCCCGGATTTGCAGGTTCAAGCGCTTATTATTTGAGATACATGGATCCTAACAATGATAATGAATATTTTAGTAGCAAAGCAGTAAATTATTGGCAACAAGTTGATTTCTATATTGGTGGTGCCGAGCATGCTACCGGTCATTTAATGTATTCTCGTTTTTGGAATAAATTTCTATACGATTTGGGTTTAACACCACTTGATGAACCATTTAAAAAGATGATTAATCAAGGTATGATTTTAGGTCGTTCTAATATAGTTTACCGAGATAAAAACAATCAAAATCATTTTATTTCGTCAGGGCTGATTAATAAATATGACACAACTCCAATACATGTTGATGTAAACATAGTGGAAAACGATATTTTGGATATTGAACAATTCAAAAAATGGCGTCCAGAATTTAAAAATGCTACATTTGAATTAGAAAACGGCAAATACATTTGTGGCATTGAAATTGAGAAAATGTCAAAATCTTTTTATAATGTCGTAAATCCCGATATTTTAATTGAAAAGTATGGTGCAGATACTTTGCGTCTATACGAAATGTTTTTAGGTCCAATTGAACAATACAAACCTTGGGATACAAAGGGAATTGAAGGAGTTTCAAGGTTTATTAAAAAATTCTGGCGATTATTTTTTGATACCAATGGTAATTTTAGTTTATCAGAAGATGCTCCTAAGTCTGAGGAATTAAAAATACTGCATAAAACAATTCATAAAATTGAAGAAGATATTGAACGATTTTCGCTTAATACAACTATTAGTGCATTTATGATTTGTATTAATGAGCTTACTGATTTAAAATGCAACAAAAGGAGTATTTTAGAGCCTTTACTAATACTTATTGCTCCTTTCGCCCCTCACTTTGCAGAAGAGCTATGGAACAAAGCAGGACACACTACTTCTATACATTTAGAACAATTTCCAAAGTTTAATGCAAAATATATAACTGAAGACACATTTCAATGTCCGATTTCTTTCAATGGCAAAATGCGATTTACAATGCAACTATCAAGTTCTGCAACACAAGACGAAATTACTCAAACAGTTTTGCAGGTAGAAGAAACTCAAAAATGGTTAGATGGCAAAACTCCGAAAAAAGTTATTGTTATTCCTAAAAAAATTGTTAATATTGTAATATAATCTTTTTTTATGTTTACTGTGTTCAACTATTTTGCATATATAATAATTCCAGTTTTAATTATTATTGCTCGTATTGCCGACCAAACGCTTGGCACGCTTCGGCTTGTTTATTTAAGCAAAGGATTGAAGCATATAGCTCCAATTTTAGGTTTTTTTGAAGTTTTTATATGGATTACTGCCGTCAGCCAAATACTTAAAGACCTTAACAATTACTATTATTATGTAATGTATGCTTTGGGATTTGCACTTGGAAATTACATTGGACTTATCATGGAAGAAAAAATATCAATTGGAAAAATATTAGTTAGAGTTTTTCTAAAATATGACTCAAAAGAAATTACAAATAGCTTAGTTGAACAAGGATTTGGCGTAACAATGGTAGATGCAGAAGGTAGCCGTGGACCTGTAAAAGTTATTTTCTCAATAATTAACAGAAAGCAATTAAACTCATTTTTGACTGTAATTAAGCAATTTGACGAACATGTTTTTTATTCAATTGAAGACATTCGCTCATCTGCTGAAGGTGTGTTCCCTAATACTGAGAAAAAACGAAAACGCATTACCGGAATACTTAAAGCTAAGTAAAATTACTACTTATACAAATAAAAAAAGAGGTTGATCTATTTACGAACAACCTCTTAAACTTTTCAATACTGAAGAGTAATTATTTCTTTAATACTTTAAAGCTAATAACTTCTTCATTGCTCCTCAATGTAACGAAATACAAGCCAGAAGTTTGATTGATTTGTATTCCTTCAATTTTACTTACATTGCAATATTTTTCTGAAAACACTTCTTTACCTGTAATATCCTTAACAGATATCATAATATCTGAATACACTTTATCAAGATTTATATTGATAAAATCATTAGTTGGGTTTGGATAAACAACTATTTTCTCTCCATCAAATTCAGCTATATTATCACAAGTAGTAACAATTAAATTCAATGTTTGTATTGAATCACAACCAAATTCAGTTTTGCCTTTATATTCATATTCACCGGTTTCTGTATAAATTTCTCCATTAAACACATATTCCTCTCCTTCGCAAATACTTGCATCAACTGTATGATAATATGAAGGATGAACTTCTAATGTCAAATAATACATAGTATCACAAGTATTTCCGCTAATCAGTTTAGAATATTGCCCAGCTTCAGTAATAATATCATCAAAGAAATAATATTCGTCACCTTCACAAATACTTTCAAACAAATCTACATATAGCATATCAGTTGTTGTTAAATGTAATGAAATTATAGAATCGCAACCTAAAATAGTTTTATCTTCAAAAACGATATATTCGCCTGCTTCTGAATACTTAACACCATTGTACTCATACTCTCCGCCTTCGCATATTTCAGCTTCTATAATTTCGTGATAAGTAGGATTGATAGTTATAGTGAATGAACAATGGGTAACGCAAATACTATCTGTTACTGTATATTTAACTTTATGAACGCCCACTCCTGCTAATTCAGGATAAAACACATTATCTTCTACATATTTACCAGAATATATTCCGTCTTCAGGATTTCCTCCTGTTAATTCAATTGGTGCTTCTCCTTCGCAAACTATAATACTTGGAGGACATATCGGTTTATCGCAATCATTTTCAATAACTTCAACTTTTACATCATCTACTAACCAAGCATGTGCATAGTTTCCTTTATATCTGAACCCAATCATAATTGTATCTCCGTCATATTCTGATAAATCTAAAACCGTTTCAATCCATTTTGCTTCTTCCACTGTTTTAAAAGTCCAAATTTCATTAAAATCTTCACCATCAGTTGATATATAAACTCCATTTTCTCCGTAGAACTCAGTACCAACATTGTATGACCAGAATGATAATTCTATATTTTCATTTTCAGGAAGATAAATCAAAGGAGAAACGAGCAAGCCATCTTCAAAATAGTCTTTATCTCCATAAATATGTACTGCAGAATATTTTCCATCAGGAGTATGATTATATTCACTAACTAAACCCCATTGTTCTCCGGCTCCATCTAAGTCATGAATTGTCCAACAATTTGTTGAAGTAGTTTCAAAATCTTCAATAAATGGAAGTTCGTTCACACCGCACACAAATTCTTCAACTTCAACAATAGGAATAAAAATCATATCAATATCTAATTCCCAACTATATGCCATTGAAACCCAAGTTTCATCATCCCACTTTTCCCATGCTAAATCTAAGCCCATGCCACCTCCATTAGTACTAGAAACAATTCCTATTTTATTAGTAGGAAAAGCACCCATTTTAGAAAAATCTAATCCTACATAAAAATGAGAACCAACTGCGACTGGTGTCGGAAATTCAAAAAAGTTTAAACCTTCTTCAAATTCAAAACCTGCATTAATTTGAGCTAAAGATCTTGATAGTGAACCAAGAACTTTTCCGGGCGCATAATTAACTGCATTTCCAGCATTATTGACACCCTTTCCATTTGCATCATAAACATTCAACACCACATTCCCAGTTGAACCTGATTTTGCTCCAACCCAAACAAAACATCCTAATAAATGTCCAGTTCCGTTAATTGAAAATTGTTGTGCTTTTGCTAAATCAGCGAGTTCGTTTGTGCCACATGGATGACCACCACCATTAGTGTTATAAAGTGTCATGTCTGCATTGTTGATCACACTAACTGGAAATAAAGTGTCAGCACTTTTAGAAACCTTGAAATTTGGTTTAATTTTTGCCGTTGAAAAGGCAATTCTTTCTTGTGCCATTGCAGTAAAACCTACAAGACACAACATAACAATTAAAACTGTAAATCTTTTCATATTTAGTTTTTTAAAATTTTTGCAAAGGTACAACTTTTTATTGAATCCAATTATAAAAACGACTTACAAATTCTATTTATTTAATTAATCATTAAGAACTTAAACTCAAAAACTCCTTAAACAAAGAAGAGGCTATCTTTACAGATAACCTCTTCTCAAAACTTCTATAAAGACAATTTCTATTGCTTTAATACCTTAAAATTAATTGCTTCGTCATTGTGTTTCAAAGTAATAAAATATAAACCCTTTGAACTAGTGATTTGCAATTTTTCAATCATGCTTACATCTCTATATTCTTTCACAAACACTTCTTTCCCTGTTATATCTTTAATTGACACAACAATTGCAGTATATGTTTTGCCAAGGTTTATATTAATGTAATCATTAGTCGGATTGGGATATATGATGGTGTTGTCCATGTTCAATTCACTTAAACTCTCACATACATCAACAGTTAAATACAATGTTACTAACGAATCACAGCCAAGTTCGGTCAGTCCTTCATAAGTATATTCTCCACTTTCAGTATAAATTTCTCCATAAAACTCATA
>CAZKDV010000106.1:0-7393 GCA_964551645.1 uncultured Bacteroidales bacterium
ATAGCAACGGTTCTTGTAGGCAGTATTGCACTCGGAATCGGCATTGATTATTCAATTCACATCATATCTGGATACAATTTTCACAGCAAGGAAGTAGGCGATGACATCTATAAAGTTATGGAAAAAACTATTTTGACTAGCGGAAAAGCAATAATTATAAATGTAATATCGGTAGCATCAGGATTTATAGTTTTAATACTTTCTCAATTAGTGCCATTACAAAATTTTGGAATATTAATCGCAATAAGCATGTTTAGTTCGGGCATTGGAGCATTAACATTATTGCCAGTAATACTTATACTTGCAAACAGAAAAAAAATAAAAAAATCAATAAATCAATAAATCAATAAATTAAATACTAACCTATAAATTCTATAAAAATGAAAAATTCAAAAATCAAATTAATGCTTATAAGCACTTTAATAGTTGTAGGAAATATATTTTCTGCTTATTCACAAGATGCTGTAAGTATTTTAAAAAAAATGGATGAAGTCATGTATTCATCAAAAGACATGACTGCTAAAAACAAAATTATTCTAATTGATAAAAACGGAAAACAAGAAATGCGAGAAGGTATAGTTTGGCAAAAAGGTTTAGACAAGCGTTTGAGCCGTTTTACATCACCAGCATCGCAAGCAGGAATTGCATTTTTATCACTACCTAATGATGTAATGTATGTGTATTTGCCAGCTTTTGGAAAAGAACGCAGGATTGCAACAAGTGCCAAAAATCAAAAATTTGCAGGAACCGACTTTTCTTACGATGATATGGAAGCAAAGCCGTTTTCTGATAAATTTACACCTAAATTACTCAAAACTGAAGCAAATGCTTTTGTTTTAGAATTAACACCTAAAACACAGTCAGATTATTCAAAAGTTATAATTACCATAAATAAAACACATTATTATCCTGAATTTATGGAGTATTACGACAAAGGCAATACAAAAATTAAAGAAGCTAAATATACATTTAAAAAAATTGGTAATTATTGGAATGCCATAGAAATTGAAATGAGCGATTTAAAAAGAAATCACAAAACCAAAATGCAAATGTCTGATGTAAAGTATGATATCGGACTGAAAGATGACGATTTTAGCATTAGAAAATTAATAGAATAAAATTAATTTAAAATGAAAACAAAAATAATTAAACGATATTATTCTGTATGTATTTTATTTTTGATATTCGCTTTTGGAATGTCAGTAAAATCACAAAATGTCGAAATTACACTTACAGATGTCCGTTCAACTAAAGGACAAATTGTAGTATCTGTATTTACAGACAATCAAAGTTTTATAAACAACAAAATATTTATGATGAAAAACTTTGCAAAAACCAATATGTCAAACGGAAAAATGACCGTAAAATTTGACATAGAACCCGGCACCTATGGATTTGTTATTTTAGATGACGAGAATAGCAACAATGAAATGGAATATAATTTTTTAGGTATGCCAAAAGAAGGTTTCGGGTTTTCAAACTATATACATTCAGGATTTAAACGCCCCAATTTTGATGATTTTAAAATTAAAATAAACAAAAATCAAAATGTAAGAATTACAATAAAAACAACATATATGTAAATAACAATCAAAATAAATAAAAAATGAAACGAATAATTTTTTATCAAATATTAGCAGTAATCATGCTAATTCCCTGTTTTGTAACAGCACAAGATAGTATGATACAAAATGCTGACGAAGCAAAATTGAAATTGTCGGGGGAATTACTTACCGATCAAAGATTTTTGCTAAACAAACCAAACAATTGGGCTTGGAACGAAAATCGTTTGACATTAAAATTAGACAAAAAAATTGCCGGAATATCGAAATTTCATTCAGAACTTTGGCTCAGAAACATTGGATTGCCAAATGCTTACTCTCTTGCTGATTTATATAATAAAGGAATTATTGATCCTTACAATTTAGAAATTCGCGAAGCATACATTCAAGTTAATGGATTTATCACAAAAAATCTTGATATAAAAGTTGGTCGCCAACGCATAGCTTGGGGAACTGCTGACCAACTTAACCCAAGTGATAATTTAAATCCATTGGATATGGAAAATATTTTAGATTTTGGTCGCAAACGAGGCTCTGACGCAATTAACTTGAATTACTATTTTAATAGTGATTTTTCTGTGCAAGGTGTTTATTTGCCATTTTTTCAGCCCGCGAATATGCCTATCGGAATTTTTGCAAACGCACTTATGCCAAGCATACAACTACCACAAGGACTGACATTAAAAGATTATACTGATAGTATAATTATGCCAAAATATAATTTGGGAGAAAGTGCTACTGCTGGTGGAAAATTCAAAGGTATGGTAAAAGGTTTAGATTTTTCACTAAGCTATGTTTGGGGATTCGACGGACTACCTATTGCTACATTAAATACCATTACTCCTGTTGATTTAATGAAGGGTGAAATTAATATAAATTCACAACTTTCATTTATACGAACACATATTGTAAGTGCTGATTTTGCCACAAGCATTGGAGGAATTGGAGTTTGGGGAGAAGCATCAGTATTTGTACCCGAAAAAGATGTAATCATGAAAACAGATTTATCGGCTTTATTGTTTATGCCTCCAGCATCTATAATTCAGGATTCATTGATTTTGGATAAAACAAAACCGTATATAAAATTTATTGTTGGAGGAGATTATAATTTTGCAGACGGTTCATATATTAATCTTCAATATTTGCACGGTTTTATTCACGAAAAAGGCAAAGAAAACCTAAATGATTACTTTTTTTTGCGATATGAAAAAAGTTTGCTAAACGATAAGCTCAAAATTGCTCCAATTGGTGGTGCATTCATTGTTACTGATTGGAAAGACATAAAAAACAATTATGCAATTGCCTACATTCCACAAATTGCCTACAAAGCCACTTCTGATTTTGAATTAACACTTTCAACAGCAATTTTCGGTGGACAAGGAGATAATCTTTTTGTCAATTTAAAAGATTTTAATATGTTTATTTTTGGCATTAAATATAACTTTTAAAACACAGTCTGTAGTCTTAATGCTAAAAAGAAAGATTAGCACTTGCTACCAAGATTTCTTTATTCTCCCATCTTGGTCAAATTCCATTTGTTGAATGGTGTTTCCTTGCAAATCCCAAACTATCCATTTGCCAATCTTCTTATTATCTAAATAAATTCCTTGTTGAGCAGGCTTGCCATTGCGATGATATTCAACAAACATGCCGTCTGGTCTACCATTTTTAAAAAACTGCTCTCTAAATTTTAGTCCTTGAGTATCATAAAACACCCATTTGCCTTCTTTTAAATTATCTTTGTACAAACCTGATTCAACTATAGCTCCATTTTCTTGATATTCACTAAATAAACCATTTCTAATTCCTTTTTTGTATGCTCCTGACTGGTATAGATTGCCATTAGTATGATATACATTAGTGTTGCCGCTTCTGATACCATTAGAATAATGTATTTCATATTTTTTTACACCGTTTTCATAATAGCCCATCCAAATACCGTCCATTTGAGCATTTTTGAAATAACCTTTATCTTGAATTTGTTTGTTTTCATACCAACTTGTCCATAAGCCAGTTTCTTTGTCATCTACAAAAGAACCCTCTCTTTGCTTCACTCCGCTTTCAAACCATGCTTCCCAAAAGCCTTCTTTATTTCCATTTTTGTAAATGCCCTCTCTCCATCGCTCTCCTGTTTCATAAAAATATGTCCATTTACCTTCTTGTTCGCCATTAATAAAATTGCCTGTACTTGCCAAAACGCCATTTGTATGATAAAATCTCCAAACGCCATTATGTTTATCATTAAGCATATCCCCTTCCATTTCAGGATTGCCATTACTATACCACCAACGACAATATCCTTGTAATGAATCATTTAAATAAGCCCCCTCAAACTCTTTCTTTCCTGAATCGTAAAAGCGAACACATGAACCATTTCTTTTATCATCAACATAATTTGTTTGTTCTTTTAATTGTTTATTTTGATGCCATTCTTTATATATTCCATTTTTTTTTGCATTTTCGACAAAATAACTTGCTTTCAAACTAGCATCTATATAAAAAATCTTACATTCGCCCTCAACAGTTTCAATATGTTGCCAATCATTTCCATTTTCGTAATAATATCGCCACAATCCTGTTTTTTCATCATTTGAAAATTCTGCTAATAGAGCTAACTTTCCATTTCCGTGATACAGCTTCCACTCTCCATGTTTCATATCATTAACATACTCAAAAGTTTCCATGATATCCCCATTAGGAAAATAAGCAATGTATTTGCCATTTTTCTTACCCTCATAAACATTCCATTCTTCAACTTTTACGCCTATTGAATCCCATATTTCCACAGTTCCATTTTCGCTAGGTATAACTTTCCATTTTTTCCCATTAGGATGCCAATATTCCCATGTTCCAACATATATACCTTCGTCATAATGTTGAATAGACAAGAGTTTTCCGTCAAAATACCAGAATCGCCATGTTCCATGTCTTTTGCCATTTTTCATTTCTCCTTCAAACTCTTTTTTATCGGGATAAGTAAAATATTGAACACTAACTCCGTTATCATTTGCCTCATTCAATCTAAGGCTAGCATTTTTGTAATAGTATTTCCACTGTCCAACTTTGTTCCCATTAATATATTGACCTTCTGACTCAATTACTCCATTCTCATACCAATATTTCCACTCTCCATTTTTTTCGCCTTCCAAAATATAACCTTCTGCTTTTTTCTGCTTTGCATGCCAATATTCAGTATGCTTAGTTTGTGCAAAAACATTTATATTTAGTGCAATAGATATAAAAATAACAAAACTGTATTTATTCATTGGTAAGATATTAAACAATTATTAGTGATCACGCTCGGTTATATACTTTATTGTATGTTCGATAGCATTTCTATATCGGCTTTCAGGAAAATTATGCAATAATGTAATTGCTTTATTCTGATAGTCTATCATCATATCTTCAGCATAGCTAAAGCTGCCTTTCTCTTTAAGCCAATCATATATATTTTTTCGTGCATTTATATCTTCGCGAATATTTTTAATTTGTGCAATCATTTTTTGCTTTTCCAAAAAACTTGAATTACGCAAAGCATGAATTACAGGCAAAGTTAATTTTTGCTCTTTTAAGTCGGTAAAATTATTCTTATCTCCTTTACTTGAGTTTAGGTCAATCAAGTCATCTTTAATTTGAAATGCAATACCCGAAAATATGCCTATTTTATACAGAACATCCATTTTTTCCTTATCCCATTTAGCTTTATATCCGCCTGCTTGAAAGCAAACACCAAACAAAGAAGCTGTTTTTTTTGTAATAATTTCTAAATATGTTTCTTCGTTTAATTTCCACTTATTTGATTGTTTCAACTGCAATAACTCGCCTTCACTCATTTGCTTAGTTGCTTCGGAAACAATTTTCAGCCATTCAAAGTAATCATTATCAAGTGCAATTAACAAACCGGTAGCAAGAAGATAATCACCTAAAAGAACTGCTGCTTTATTTTTCCAAACTGCATTTACTGTAAGCAGTCCTCTCCTCCTATCTGCCTCGTCAACAATATCATCATGTACAAGTGTGGCTGTGTGTAATATTTCTAATAAAGCCGCAACTTTATATACTTGCTCATCAATTTCGGCACACATTCCTGAAGATAAAATTACAAATAATGGTCTAATTTGCTTACCACGATTTTTAAAAACATATCTTAACAGTTTGTTCAGTAGCGGCGTATCAGACTGGAGAATCGAATCCATTTCTTTGGCAAAATGATTCAATTCCGTTCTAAATTCTGCTTGGACACTTTGAAAATCTATTTTCATTCAAATCAATCTAATGCAAAACTACAAATAAATAATTTGTTTTGAGAAGTATAAATATTGGACAAAAAAAGACCCTTTCGCCTTTTAGTTTTGTTTTTTCAAAATTATATTTAATTTTGAAAAAGAATATAAAATGCAAAAGAAACTTAGGCAAAAACTTATGAATTTGGAGGAATGTACGAATATTTGAGAAGAGGGAGTTGTGTAAAGAAACCGTTGAGTAGAAAAAGGAACAGAATACGAATCAATAATTAATTGAACAAAAATATATGTCGACAAAGTTTTTTACAAATAATGAAGAAAATACACTGCTCAAAAAATTTGAAGGAGTTTTTACATACAACTCAAACATTCAACATTTTGACGCTTTAGTTGGGTATTTCAGAGCTTCCGGTTATTTCAGAATCAGACCGTTTTTAGACAAAGTCCCTAAAATCAGAATATTGGTTGGAATCAATGTTAACAAGTTACTTGCAGAAGCACAAAAATCAGGACTTGAATTTTTTAAAAACCACAAAAAAACTAAAGAAGAGTTCATTCAAGAAATTAAGGAAGACATTGAAAAAGCTAGTTATGACAAAGATACAGAAGAGGGAATTTTGCAATTCATTGACGACCTGATTCAAAAGAAAATTGAAGTTAAGGCACACCCCGACAAAAGAATTCATGCAAAGGTTTACATTTTTAGACCTGAGCCATTTAACAAACATACACCCGCACAAGTAATCACGGGTTCTTCCAACTTGACAGATTCTGGACTTGGATTTAATAATCAATATGAATTTAATGTTCAATTGACTGATTTTGACGATATTAAATTTGCAACAGACGAGTTTGAAAATCTGTGGAAAGATGCTGTTGACATTTTACCTGTTGATATTCAGAACATAAAAAAGAAAACCTATTTGAACGATGAAGTAAGCCCGTTTGAATTATATATTAAAATGTTGGCTGAGTATTTCGGAAAAAACATTGATTACGATCCCGATTCAATGGGTGACCTTCCTCCGAATTTCAAAAAACTTTCTTATCAGGTTGATGCGGTAAACGAGGGTTTCAATATGTTACAAAAACACAATGGTTTTATTTTAGCCGATGTTGTCGGACTTGGAAAAACAGTTGTAGCTGCAATGGTGGCAAAAAAATTTATTATACAAAACGGTAGAGATTACACAAAAATATTGGTTGTTTATCCACCTGCAATTGAAAAAAACTGGAAGAACACCTTTAAAGATTTCAAAATTGATAGGTACACTAAATTTATTACAAATGGAAGCATGAGAAAGATTTTGGAAAAACATGAAGACTATTGGAACAAAGAAGAATACGATTTAATTATTGTTGACGAAGCTCATAAATTTAGAAATCATAAAACCGGGGTGTTTCAAAACCTTCAGTTGATTTGTAAAAGTCCGAGAGCAAATAAAGGTTTAATTGAAGGATCTCAAAAGAAAGTAATCTTGGTTTCTGCAACTCCTTTGAATAACAGACCAGATGATATTTTTTACCAAATCCAAATGTTTCAAGATGCAAGACAGTCGTCTTTACCGCCCACTAATCTTACCTCAT
>CAZKDV010000107.1:0-7340 GCA_964551645.1 uncultured Bacteroidales bacterium
CCAATCATATTTATCGTATGACCGTAGAACTAAAGGAAGGCAAACGTAAGCCCTGCTGTTGGCCGGGCTGTCCACACCGCCGACCATCTGCACGGAAATGGTTCAAAAGCATCTGAGAGAGAACAGCATCAGCTATTACTACCAGTCTTTTTCTTCGCAGCCATCGATTGCCGGGGTGTTTTACAGCATGTTTTGTCTTATTAAGTTTGAATCCAGCTGGTTGTGGGTCAATGACAATTTTTAATTAAATATTGTAAATGTTAAAAATTATGCAAATATTGTGTTCTGAATTTTCAAGATTCACGTCCCCCTGACCCTGCCACCATGTGACTGAGGAAGACGAAGTCGTGCCATAAGCCTACATTTTCTACTAACCAAATATATCCAAATTGTCTATATGCTCGTTACATCAGGCACTTACGCCCATTTTTTTACGATCATATAATACTCCTAAACGCTATAACGTTTATTTAGGTGTTGTATGCAAGCGAAAAAGAGAACTGTTCATTGAAGAAACGACAGTGCTAAATTGAGGGAATTTATTTTGTTTTTTCTCCCAGCGCACTTTTTCAAGAAACCCCTAGTCCACATTACAGCACATTTCCAAGCCACACATGCCAGCGCTTAAATCCAAAGCTTGTAAAAGAGCTGTAATTTTCCCATCACACTCGTTGGCTTTTGATAGGATTAATTGTATTTTTGAGGTCAATTAATTTGTTTTTGATGCAATTATTATGAATAAAAAACAACTAAACAGAATTAAAGTAGTTCTTGTTGAAAACAATAAGAGTAATAAGTGGCTTGCTCAAAAACTAGGCAAAAATGAAGCAACTATTTCTCGTTGGTGTACTAATGATGTGCAACCATCTTTGGAGACATTGACTGCAATTGCAGAAGCATTGAACGTTAAAGTAATCGAATTGATTAAAAGCTAATTGCGATATGAGTAATGATAGGTTAATAGAATTGAAAAACAAACTTGCCTCTGAACTTCAAAAAGAAAATTCAGATAATGGAATAATTCTATCCTTATCCAATGAGATTGCAAGGCTTGATGAGAAACAAATTAGATTTTCTGTTGATGCGGGGATTATAAATAGATTAGGTAAAGAACTCGTTGGTAGACATGAGACTGCTGTATCTGAATTAGTAAAAAACTCCTATGATGCTGACGCTACAGAAGTCAGGTTAACTTTTGAAAATGCCTGGCAAAAAGGAGGAAGATTAATAATTGAGGATAATGGTCTTGGCATGACAAGAGAGCAATTAATCAATGGTTTTATGAGGCTTTCTTCTTCAGATAAAATACACAACCCTATTTCTCCAAGATACAAAAGAACAAGAGCTGGAAGAAAGGGAATTGGGAGGTTTGCAACCCAAAGACTGGGACAAACATTAACCATTGTTACCCAGACTGAAAATTCAGATACTGCAATCAGAATAACAATTGATTGGAATACATTTGAGACAGATAAGGATTTAGCTTCTATTGCAAATAATATTGAAATTGTTCCAAAGATTAAAGACGAAGGAACGGATTTATTTATCGATAATCTTAGAGAAGGTTGGTCGGATGCTATGATTAAAAGAGTGTATCGATATACCTCAGACTTGTTGCAACCTTTCCCATTATCCAAAAAACGTAAGGACGAAGAAAAAAGCAAAATTGACCCTGGTTTTAATAGTTCATATCATCGAAAAGACAACAATGAAGAATATAAGATAATTGATGAAGAAGAAGCATTCTTAAATCATGCTTTAGCTGAAATTGAAGGTTATGTAATGGAAGATGGTCAAGGATGTTGGGCTCTAAAAAGTGAAAGATTAAGTTTTCCTCAAGATGTTTTCTTGATTGGAAAAAATAAAGAAAATTCAAACTCAAAGTTTGATTTCATACAAGGAGTTCACTTCAAATGCTATTATTTCATATATGAGTCAACATTGTTACCTAAGCAATCATTAGGTCTAATAAGAGAG
The DNA here is from genome assembly GCA_964551645.1 of uncultured Bacteroidales bacterium. Lineage (GTDB taxonomy): Bacteria > Bacteroidota > Bacteroidia > Bacteroidales > DTU049 > CAZKDV01. The sequence continues at coordinate 1,978 of CAZKDV010000107.1, forward strand.
GTTGCTAACGAGAAAGGAGGAATTCGATTATACCGAAATGGTTTTAGAGTTTTACCATATGGAGAACGAGGTAATGATTGGATTGGTTTAGATGCTTCGGTGCGTAAAAGAGTTATTTTGCCTCCGCATGGAAATGTAAATTTCTTTGGTTTTGTAGAAATTGAAGATAGAGATATCGAGAATTTTGAAGAAACGTCAAGTCGAGAAGGATTAATTGAATCACCTGCATTTTATGAACTGACAGATTTTATTTTTAAATCAATTACATCTGCTGTAACAAAAATAGCTGAACTAAGAAATAAAAAGTCTAATACATCCACACCAAAAGAAAAGAGGGAATCTCCAACCGAAAAGGTAAACAATGCTATTAATAAAATGCAAGGTGTGTTTGGTGATTCAATAACATCTGAAGCAGAAAATGATACAGAGGGTAAATCTGAATATAGTTCACAAAAAGAAAAGTTTGATGAAGCTCTAAATGATTTAATCGAAGGTAGAGCAGAGGAAGAAAAAGAAAAACAAGAATTAATTAATGAACTAAACATGATGAGAATTCTTGCAGGATTAGGTCTTGTAATCGGTGAATTCGTTCATGAAATAAAGAACTATTTTCCAGGTATACATGCGGAAACCAATTTTCTGCGAAATGCCTTAAAAGACTATAAGGAAGGTATTGAAAGAGTTGATAACCTTGAAAAAAATGTAAAATCATTAACAACATATTCTTCTTATTTTGACGAAGCAATTTCAAGGAATGTACTTAGAGAGTTGGAGCCAATTGAATTAAGAGATGTGGTAAATAGCTTTGAAGAAGTAATTCAAAATAATTTAGAAAGAACTAGGATTTCATTTGAGAAACCAGTTTTTGAAGGTTTTGACCTTTATACAATTCCAATGCATCCATCTGAATGGGCATCGATATTATTTAACTTTTTTACAAACTCAAAAAAGGCCATAAGAAGAGCTGGTGTAGCGGGACGTGTTTTTATTCGATGTGGACGTGAAGAAGGAAAAGTGTATTTAGAATTTTCAGATAATGGAGATGGAATTCCTAAAGAAAAAGAAGAAGTTATTTTTAATGCTTTTTATACAACATCTTCAGCTGCAGGTCGTTCTGCTTCTGAAATAGATTCGCTCACTGGTACAGGATTAGGATTGAAGATAGTGAGTGATATAATTGAAAGCTACAATGGTAATGTTTATGTAACGACACCTCACGATGGTTATACAACCACACTTAGAGTTGAAGTTCCAGAAACAAAAATAGATTAGATATGAAGCCAAAATATTTATATATAGATGATGAAAATCCAGATGCATTAAAGTCCATTGTAAATGGATTTAATGATGTTGGTGAAATTGAGGTAGAACTTGTTGATTTAAGCAAACTAAGAGATTTTGAATCATTAAAGCAGTATATCTGTGAACAAAATCCTGACGGATTGATTCTTGACTTAAGATTAGATGGTGATGGTCAAAATAGATTAAGCTTTCCAGCTACAACATTTGCTCAGGATTTAAGAACTTTAGCTGTGTCGGGTGATGTCAAATTCTTTCCTTTAATCCTTTGTTCTACCAGTCCTAAAATGCGTGCTACTTACGATGTAGACAAGACTAGTCACGATTTATTTGACTATAAATTTGAAAAATCCGATACTCCTGAATGGAAGAAGTTTTCAATTAAACTCAAAAGTATTGCAAATTCCTATAAGTGGCTTAATGAACGGAAGCGAACTGTAGAAGAAATATTGAACCGAGAAGATTGGCAACAATTTGATAGTAGAATTTTTGAAAAATTCATTGATAAAGAACAAGATTTAAAGGTAAATGACATTGCTCAATTTGTAATTAAAGAATTATTTAATCACCCTGGGATTTTAATAAAAGAACGAACTGTAGCTGCTAGGTTAGGAGTTGATATCGATGCATCAGGAAATGAATGGAATAGACTGAAAAAAGAATTCCTAGAAGATTGTATGTATAATGGAGCATTTGGAAATGGTTGGGAAAGGTGGTGGTTTGATAGAATAGCTTCCAAATTCCAATCAATCTCAAAAGGAGAAAAGCTTCAAAATCTTAATGCAAGTCAAAGAGTTGAAATCTTGAGTAAATTGGGGTTTACTTTAATTTCTGCGAAACCAATAGAGCCATATTGCAAAAGTAGCGAATTTTGGACTGTTTGTGAATATTATAAAACACCTCTTGACCCACTTGAAGGATTTAAAATATATGAGTCAACAGAACTGAAACCTTGGCAGGAACCTAAATTTCTTTCATTTAGTGCTGAATTGGAAAGAAAAGGACGAGATAGAGGCTTACGACCACACCCATCAGAGTTACAAAACGTTAAGGATTTAAAAGAAATGCTTTCAAAATGACTGTACCAAAAAAAATAATGATATTTAGAAGGCAAAGAGCTAAAGAATTAAAGCGCTTCGCTGACAAATTGGAGACTTATATAGGTAGTGGTATTAGTACTAAACTATACGATGGAATAAACCAACTTGAAAACTCAAGTTATATTCCATTTTACAGAGACGAGAACGGTAATTGTGTAAATACCGATGTTAATTATTGGGGGTATTCAATAGATGATATAAAGCTAGATATAAATGCCGACAGACATTTAAAGCCTAAAGAAATCAATAAGGCTGAAGCATATTTAAGTATAAATTTAGTTTCGGATTTTAGGAATTGGAAAAATGTAAAAGACCCTTTTTGCGAGTTATCATTTAATGTAACAATAAAAGGGATTAAACCTAAATCAGCAGAAGGTGTGCATTATTTTGGATTTCATTTGGATAGACATCATGAATCTCAAGATTCTGACGAAATTCATCCAACCTATCATCTACAATACAATCTTAATCCTAAGAATAACAAGGACTTTGATTATGGTGAAACTCTTAATATAGACTCTCCTCGATTTTTACATTATCCGATGGACTTAATTTTAGGTTTGTCTTATTTGATTGCAAATTTTCAACCATTAAGTTATTCTAAATTGATTGAAGATAGAGAAGTAAAGAATCTTATACGGGATTATCAAGATAGTATTTGGAAACCATATAGTTTTACAATTTCTAATCATTGGCAAAACGATGGTTCAGCTATTGAGTGGAATAAAACAGCTATTTGTCCATTTTTAGTATGAAAAATGAGCTATTAAAATATTTAAATTCAATATCATCAATGGAACCTATTTCTGTTGATAGATTGCTTATTTCTTCATTTATCGAAATAAATAAAATATCATTTTCTAAAAATCAATTTATTAAGGATTATATTATTAATCCAAATCAAAAGGACGAATACAACTACCTTCAAGAGATTATTTCCATAATTAAAAACAGTAATGATTTATACAATTTCGAAAATTTAATTAAGCTTTTTGAATTTGTAGTTTCTCCAACTGATAAAATTGTAACTGGAGCAGTATATACGCCTAGAAATATTAGAGAATTTATTATATCCAATGCATTAGCTGTAAAAACGGATATTACTTCTGAAACTAAGATTGCTGATATATCATGTGGTTGTGGAAGTTTCTTATTCGATATTGCGAAAAAAATTAGAAAGTCTAAGTCTTTATCATACTTTGAGATATTTAAGAATAATTTATTTGGCTTGGATATCCAGCAATATTCAATAACAAGAACAAAACTTTTACTAACTCTTTTAGCCTTGTCGGAAGGAGAAGATGTTGAGGATTTTTCGTTCAATCTTTTTGTTGGTAATGCTCTATCATTTAGATGGGAAGATGTATTAGAAAGTTTTAATGGTTTTGAGATAATCGTTGGTAATCCACCCTATGTTTGTTCTCGGAATATTCCAGAAGACTCAAAAAAAATTTTATATAACTGGGAAGTTTGTAAATCTGGTCATCCTGATTTATATATCCCATTTTTTCAGATTGGAATAGAAAATTTATCTCCAAATGGTATTTTAGGATATATAACTATGAATACTTTTTTTAAGAGTATTAATGGTAGAGCATTAAGAGAGTATTTTCAAAATAATCAATATCGCTTCAAAATAATAGATTTTGGAAATAATCAGATTTTCCAAAGTAAATCAACCTATACCTGTATTTGTTTGATTGAGAAATCGAAATCTCCATTTATTGAGTTTGCAAGCAGTAATAATTCATTGAACAATCTGACGTACAAGAAGATAGAATATTCAAAATTTAATTCCCTAAAGGGATGGAATTTAAAAGAAAAAGACCTAATTGATAAAATAGAAGAAACTGGGATTTCTTTTGGAGAATTGTACAAAACAAGAAATGGTATTGCAACATTAAAAAACAACATTTATATTTTCAATCCGATTGGTGAAAATGAGGATTATTATTATTTACAAAATGGCAAAATATATGAAATTGAAAAACACATTTGTAAGGATATAATAAATCCAAATAAATTTACCCAAGCGAAGAGTGTTGATTCAATTAAAAAGAAAGCAATTTTCCCATATGAATATGTAAACGACAAGGTTACTCTACTTGATGAAGCTGTTATTAAAGAAAACTATCCTAAAGCATACAACTATCTGTCGGATAAAAAGCAAATATTGAGTACTAGAGATAAAGGAAATGGAAAGTACCAAAATTGGTATGCATATGGGAGAAATCAATCATTAGAAAAGTTAAAGTATAAATTGTTTTTTCCCCATGTTTCTCCAACCACTCCAAATTTCACAATTGATACAGACGAAAATTTGTTGTTTTATAATGGATTAGCAGTTATTACAGAGGATGAAAAAGAACTTCATTTTCTTAAAAAACTTATGACGTCAAGATTATTCTGGACATATATAAAACTATCAAGTAAGCCATATGGTTCTGGTTATTATTCGTTAAGCCGAAATTATATTAAGAATTTTGGAGTATATAATTTTGACAAGGAAGATAAGGATTTCATAATAAATACACATGAACAAAAAGAATTAGATAATTTCATTGAAAGTAGATATGGAATTAAATTAGAATAGCCAGCACATTTTGCAAGCACATTGTCAAAGCCCCTCAAGCCATCGCTTATACCTAAGCTTTGTCAAAGAGCTTACAAAGCCAACCCGATTAGCTCACAGGGCTTTAGGGTTTGCCGACGCGCAAAAAAACAAAATAAATTTGTGCTTCGTGGATAGGTTGGTGCGGATTGAAAATAAAAATTAAGATAAGGCTAAGTGGTTGATAAATAGACAGAAACGAATGAACGCCAGCATACAACACGGTATATAAAACATTTGGCGGAAAGTGCTAATTTTAAGGGCGGTACATTTAATAAACATCGCAACGGTTAGATAGGAAATCGCTTTGAAATGCCAAACATTTCATAGTGTGCCGAGAAGCAGAACATCGG
>CAZKDV010000108.1:0-7331 GCA_964551645.1 uncultured Bacteroidales bacterium
TTACATTTTGCTTTTTTTTGATGTATCCAAGTTCGTAATCAATCAACTTTTCAGGCTTAGGCACTTTGCCTTCTTCAGCATCTTTAAAGTTGTTTCTGCTTGGCTCTCTGTTTGCTACTGATACCGAAGCATATATATTGTCATAGTCAGATATTGAATAAACAAGTCCAGTTTTAGGATTGAAAAAATTAAAAACATGTGATTGAGTTATATCCCTTAAATCGTCATGATTACCCTCAATTTTATAGTTTATATTGCGGTATAAAATATCTCCAAACAAAGTGAGATTTTCCAACACATCATAGCCGGCTTTAACAAAATAAGAAATCTCTTTTTTATGTCCCGAATTATTATGCCATTTATAATCTTTTGGAACAATGTCGGCATACTGCATCCAAATCAACTTTCCGAAGTGATCATTAGTATAGTTACTAGCCGATAAGCCTGTTTGCAAGCGAAAAATATTTTCGTAGTTGTAATTTCCATTTAAATTCAAGCCATAATACATATTATCAAGGTGCTTTTGCTGAATCAAGTCGGTTTTATTAATAGTGTCTCCACCAATAATGAAGTTTTGTAAGCCATATTTGCTAAATTTAGCCTCACTCTTATACTGCTCATAGTAACCAAGTCCTTTAACCAAAAACAAAGTTGAGTTCAGATATATATTCTGATTAACTTGATGAATGGCAGTTAGATGATAATGTTGTTGCTTATAGTTATCTATCTCATTATCATAAAAATACGGATTGTAAGTTCGATTGGTTTTCAAAGAATCTTTAGGCACTCCCCCCCACGCTTGATAGGTAAGCTCTTTGCCATTTAGAATCATAAACTTCAAAACTGTTTTTTGTCCGTAGTAGCCAGTGTTTATGTAAAAAGAATTTAATTTGGTGTATGCTCTATCAATATAGCCATCAGATGAAACCTGCGACAATCTACCGTCAATTATCCAATTTTTGCCTATACTGCCTGTTCCAAACCTAATGCTATTGCTAAGGCTATTGAATGAGCCATAAGAGCTATTAAGTTCGGCAAAAGGACTATCAGATGGCTTAGATGTTTGCAGGTTTATGCTTGCACCGAAAGCTGCAGCACCATTTGATGATGTCCCAACGCCTCTTTGTATTTGAATATTATCAAGTGAGCCAATAAGGTCGGGTATGTTTACCCAATAAACTTCGTGAGATTCAGGGTCATTAACAGGTACGCCGTTTAAAGTTACATTAATTCGAGTAATATCAGTACCTCTAACTCTCATACCCGAATACCCAACTCCTACACCTGCATCTGTCGTTGACACAACAGAAGGAGAAAACTCTAACAACAACGGAATATCTTTCATTATTCCAGCTTGTTTCATTTCTTTTGCTGTTACGGTAGTCCATGTAGTAGGAACTTTTTCGTTGGCACGCGAAGATGTAATTACAACTTCCTCTGTAGTAATTGATTGTCTTTCTAAGACGATTGAAAGTGTTTGGCTTTCATGTAAACTTAATGATATTTTGTGCGTTTTGTAACCGATATAGCTAATTATTACTTCATAATTGCCTTTTCTCAAATCATTAAATACAAATTCACCTTTCTCATTGGTGCTTGTAGCTAAATAAGTATCTCCTATTCTAACATTAGCACCAATCAATTTAGTTTTGTCAATGGCATCTAAAACTGTGCCTTTAAGTGTAATCGCTTGCCCATGCGTAATAATGGCAAAACATAATGCAAATAGCATCATTAAAACTGTTTTCTTTTTCATTTTTTATTTTTTCATGTTAAATAATTGAACATTCCATGGGGTAAGAATATTCGTTTAAATTATTTAACCCCTCCCTACGCCGGCATTATCCGGATCAGGTTCATTGGGTATAATCTCAGCCCGTATAATTTAGGCACCCCTTGTTGAGGATGCAAAGGTATAAAATATTTTATTCTATACACTTAAAAAATAATATAAATTTTAATTTTGTCACTTTCTCGTGCAAACCGATTATAAAATATTGTAAACTGTATTAACTAAAAACACTCACTGTATCACAATTTATCAGAAATAATTCATATATCATATTAAAAGGTATAATTCCCATATCAAGATACTGCAAAAAGTTGTAATTTTGAAATCTTATCAAAAAAGGCTGTCTTATGAGACTATTTATTTTTGCATCTATTTTATCTGTTTTAACATTTTCATGCACAGTACATAAATACAATAAAGGTTCTTTTGAAACCATGAAGTGGATTGAAGGAACATGGCAAGAAATCAACGAAGATGTTGTGATGAAAGAAACATGGATATACAAAGCCGGCTATGGTTATGATGTTGTGAGTAGAATATTTCTTAATGACCAAGAAATATATAAAGAAAGTTTTTCGGTTTTACTTTCAGACAAGCAAATTTCAATACAATATCGCACTAACGAAGAACCCCAAGATAATTTATACCTAAAAAAATTAAAAAAAGAATCATTCACTTTTAGCAATAAGGAGCAAAAAAGAGTGATTACATATACTTTCAAAGATTCTCAATCTATTCAATTGAACTTACAAGAAATAGCTGAAGGCAAATTGAAGCGTTCTAAACATATTTTGCAAAAAATGTAATTATGATTAAAGTAGAAAATGTAAACAAACACTTTGGGCATTTGCATGTATTAAAAGATGTTTCTCTTGAAATAAACAAAAATGAAATTGTATCAATTATTGGAGCATCTGGAGCTGGAAAAACAACATTGCTACACATAATTGGAACTATTGAAAAACCAGACAGCGGAAAAGTAACTTATAACGATATAAATGTATTTACATTCCCCGATAAGCAATTATCTGCATTTAGAAATAAAAATATAGGTTTTGTATTTCAGTTTCACCATTTATTACCTGAATTTTCAGCAATAGAAAATATTATGCTTCCTGCTATGATTGCAGGTTTATCAAAAAAGATAGCAGAAAAAAAAGCTACCGAATTATTGAAGTTTTTTAATATTATTAACAGAAAAGATCATAAACCATCACAAATGTCAGGTGGAGAACAACAAAGGGTTGCTATTGCTCGTGCTATTATCAATAATCCAGAAGTAATACTTGCCGATGAGCCGTCTGGAAATTTAGATTCGCACAATGCTAACGAATTGCATAATTTATTTTTAAAATTGCAAAGTGAAATGGAACAAACATTAGTTATCATAACACATAATCATGAATTAGCAAATATTGCCAATCGAAAATTTGAAATGAAAGATGGCAAGTTTATCTAAATCTTAAGTACACAAATATTTATTAAGGCATTTGCTTTTTATATTAAGTTATTTATTAGTTTTGCGACTTTGAATTTTTAAAAAGCGAAATAACTATGAACAAACTTGGGAATCCTGCTGTAGTTGGCTTAGCTGGTTTTGGCATGACTACATTTATTTTACAATTACACAATTTAGGTTTAATCGGACTTGGTCCTGTTGTTGCTATGGGCTTTATTTTTGGAGGATTAGCACAGATGATTGCCGGCTTTAACGAGCAAAAATTGGGTAATAATTTTGGCTATAGCGCTTTTGTTGCTTATGGTTCTTTTTGGATTGGATTAGGCATTATTTGGATGTTAAATCATTACGGCATATATGTTAGTGATGGAAAAGATGTGGGTTATTATTTAGTTGGCTGGACACTATATACTGTACTTATGACTATTGCTTCATTGTGGGTACATAAAGCCATGACTCTTACTTTTGTACTATTATTAACTGGCTTTATTTTACTTGATTTAGCTCATTTCGGATTTCCTCAGGCAACTTTCACAGCAGGAATAGTATTAATTCTATGTGCATTTTCAGCATGGTATATGATGATTGCAATAATCATAAACGATTTATCGGGCAAAACATTATTGCCTTTTGGAAAACGAATTTTAGGCAACTAAATATTAATTCTTAATAAAGTCAAACTTCAAAAAATCGCCTACTTTAACTACTTCCAAAGCTGCAGCATAACTCAATATTAAATTAATTGAAAGTTCACTCGCTTGCAATTTTGTATGTTTTGTTTCATGTTGAAACAAATACTTTTTATTTAAATGCTTGTCTTGAAGTTTATAAAAAAAGAACTTAAAGTTTGATGGAGAAGGATAAATTTTATTCATACATAAATATATCAGTTAATAACTGATTAGATAACGACAATAATTGTTCAAATATTGTTAAAAAAAATGAATAGTTTTAAAAATTATCCTCAATTGAAGATTATGACATAAAAAAATAAAATACAAAATGGGATTTTATAGAAATATTTTTTGTTGATAAAAATTTGCATTAAACATGATTTAGGTTAAAAGCAACAACTGATTATAATAAATCAACATAAAAAAATAGCAGTACAAAAAAAACTATTGTACTGCTATTTTTTATTATTGAAAGAAAACAATTAAGCTTTCTCTGGGTAATTAAGATTGGCTTGAGCTGCTGCTACTCTGGCAATTGGCACTCTAAATGGAGAACAGCTTACATAATCCATTCCGACCATGTGACAAAATTCTACAGAAGAAGGTTCTCCGCCATGTTCGCCACAAATACCAATTTTTAAATTTGGCTTAGTTTTGCGTCCTTTTTCCACTCCCATTCTCACTAATTGTCCTACACCTTCACGGTCAAGTACTTGAAATGGGTCTTGTTTTAAAATTTGCTTATCAAGATAAATTCCTAAGAATTTGCCAATATCATCGCGTGAGTAACCAAAAGTCATTTGAGTTAAGTCATTTGTTCCGAATGAAAAGAACTCTGCACTTTCAGCAATCAAATCAGCTGTTAGGGTAGCTCTAGGAACTTCAATCATCGTTCCGAAAAGGTATTCAATAGAATCATTGTATTCTTCAAACACTTTATTGACAGTACTTCTGACAATCTCTTCTTGCATTTTAAGTTCTTTTAGCGTGCCAGCAAGAGGAATCATAATTTCAGGATATGATTTTATGCCGCGTTTTTTACAATTTAAGGCTGCTTCAATAATAGCTCTTGTTTGCATTTCTGAAATTTCAGGATAAGTATTTCCAAGACGGCAACCACGATGTCCTAACATAGGATTTTGTTCGTGTAAATCAGTTACTTTTTGTTTAATCAGCTCAACAGACATACTAATATTGTCTGAAAGTTCTTTTTGACTTGCGTCATCGTGAGGCACAAACTCATGTAAAGGTGGGTCAAGTAAGCGAATTGTTACTGGCAATCCGTCCATTGCTTCAAATATGCCTTCAAAGTCTTCGCGTTGCATAGGTAGAAGTTTATCTAAAGCTTTTCTTCTGCCTTGTTCGTCAGAAGCAAGAATCATTTCACGCATTGCAACAATTCTTTTTCCTTCAAAGAACATGTGTTCAGTTCTGCATAATCCGATACCTTTTGCACCAAATTCGCGTGCAACCTTAGCATCATGAGGAGTATCAGCATTAGTTCTAACATACATTTTAGTGTATTTCTCAGCTATATCCATCAATAAAGCAAAATCACCACCAACACCGGGATTGACAGTTGCTACTTTACCTTCTATTACTTCGCCTGTGCTACCGTTTAATGAAATCCAATCACCTTCTTTGTACTCTTTACCATTAGCGATCATTGTTCTTTCTTTGTAGTTGATAATTAATCCACCAGCACCTGAAACGCAACATTTGCCCATTCCACGAGCAACAACAGCAGCATGGCTTGTCATTCCACCGCGAGCAGTTAAAATACCTTCAGAAGCATTCATGCCTTTTAAGTCTTCGGGTGATGTTTCAACTCTCACTAAGATAGTTTTTTTATTTTGCTGTGCCCATGTTTCTGCATCATCAGCAAAGAAAACAATTTGTCCTGAAGCAGCACCCGGAGATGCAGGTAGCCCTGTTGAAATAACTTTTGCTTGTTCAAGTGCATTAGTATCGAAAATTGGGTGTAGCAATTCATCTAGCTTAGCTGAATCCATACTTTTTAAAACATCAACTTCACTAATAAGCCCTTCTCTGTGAAAATCCATAGCTATTTTCAGCATAGCAGCACCTGTTCTTTTGCCATTACGAGTTTGTAACATCCATAATTTTTTATCTTGGATAGTAAATTCTATATCTTGCATGTCTTTATAATGCAATTCAAGTTCTTTTAATATATCAACAAGTTCTTGGAAAACATCGGGCATAATTTCTTCTAAAGAAGGATATTTTTCTTTGCGTTCTTCTTCTGAAATCTGTGCTAATTTTGCCCATCTTCTTGATTGTTCGATTGAAATTTGTTGTGGGGTACGAATGCCTGCAACCACATCTTCACCTTGAGCATTCATTAAATATTCTCCTGTTAAAATATTTTCGCCAGTTGCAGAATCTCTAGTAAAGCAAACGCCTGTTCCGCTAGTTAATCCCATATTTCCAAACACCATTGCTTGAACATTTACTGCTGTTCCCCAATCATCAGGAATATTATTAAGTCTTCTATACAAAATAGCTCTTTCATTGTTCCAGCTTCCAAAAACAGCAATTACTGAACCCCAAAGTTGTTCCCATGGGTCTGTAGGAAAATCCTTTCCTGTGCTTTTTTTCACTGCATTTTTAAATCTACTAACTAATTCTTTTAAATCGTCTGCTGTTAGCTCAGTATCTAATTCTACATTTTTTTCAACTTTCATCTGGTCAATAATCTCTTCAAACGGATCATGGTCTTCTTTTGATTCAGGTTTCATTCCTAAAACGACATCACCATACATTTGAACAAATCTGCGATAAGAATCCCAAGCAAAGCGTTCATTTCCCGATTTTTTAGCAATACCTTCAACAGATACATCATTTAAACCAAGATTTAAAATAGTATCCATCATACCCGGCATTGAAGCTCTTGAGCCAGAACGAACTGAAAGTAGCAAAGGATTAGATGAGTCTCCAAATTTGGCACCCATTATATTCTCCATAAATCGAATACCTTCTTTCATTTCATCTATAAGCAATTCGATTGTTTTATCTTTTCCATATTTATTGTACTCTGTGCATACATCAGTAGTAATTGTAAGACCTGGAGGCACTGGCACTCCAATAAGGTTCATTTCAGCTAAGTTTGCACCCTTTCCGCCAAGTAAATTTTTCATGTCGGCACTACCATCTGCTTGTTTGTTACCAAACTTGTAAACTCTTTTAATCTGTGACATAGTTTTTAATTTTTTAATGTTTATATTCATTAGTGATTTAGGTTTGCAAAGTTACAAATTTTTATGCTTCAAAAAAAAATAGAAAAATCAAAATATTATAAAAAAAAGACTGTCCAAGTTTGAACAGTCTTAAGTGACCCAGCTGGGATTCGAACCCAGGACCCCATCCTTAAAAGGGATGTGCTCTA
>CAZKDV010000109.1:0-4605 GCA_964551645.1 uncultured Bacteroidales bacterium
GCAACGAGAAATCAAAACGCGTTCAAGAAAAATGTGGATTTATTTATCACCACACAGAATATAATAAAGCTGTTCCCCTGATGAATGATTTTCGCACAGAACATTTTACTAAAATCTCATTAAAAGATTGGAAAAATAAAAAAAACAATTAAAAAACCACGAACCACTAAAAAGATATTGCCAAAAGCGAGGCTGAACAGCTTCTATTGAACATTTTCGGTTTATTGAAAGTTCGTTCTTCGATTGAAGTTTATCGGTTAAAGTCCGCCCGAACGCCAAGCCCCAAACATTATAATTCATAGCAATAAATTCAAATTACTCGAATTTGATGAATATCTGATTTTTTTAGGGGAATTGAGCAATTTATTTATTTTTAAAATGCACAAGAGTGGTTAATGATATGCAATTCTAATGTAGAAGCTAAATAAGAAAAGGATTATTCGATAATGAAAATCCTTTTACATTTGCTCCCCCTCTTGGACTTGAACCAAGGACCCTCTGATTAACAGTCAGATGCTCTAACCAACTGAGCTAAGGAGGAATATTGTTTTACCAATTTTCAGAGTGCAAAATTAATACTTTTTTTATAATTACAAAATTTTTTAACTATTTTTATTTTATAAGACACTCAACATAGCAAAGCATTACATTTTATCACTGATTTTTTTAACTTTTAGATTCAATTAAGAATACAAAAACCTATAACTTTGCGTTTAGAATATTTTTGCATGAGAAACAGCATTTACATTTCAAGAGAAATAAATATTGGTGGCTTGCTTATCGGAAACAATAAGCCAATAAGAGTTCAATCTATGACCAATACCTCTACACAAGATATTCAAGCCACAATTGAACAAACATTAAGAATTATACAAGCAGGTGGCGAACTTGTTAGAATTTCAGTCAAAAATGAAACCGATTTGCGAGCTTTGGAAGTTATTGCCAACGAACTCAAAAAACAAAATTGCCACACCCCTCTTATAGCAGACATTCACTTTAGTGCAAAATTAGCTGAACAAGCAAGCTCTATTGTCCAAAAAGTCCGTATTAATCCGGGAAACTACTATAGCCACAAAAATGCTATAAACTATCACGATTATTTGCAACAAATTAAACAAAACATTACGCCATTAGTAGAATCTTGTAAAAAACATTCTTGTTCGTTAAGAATAGGAACTAATCATGGTAGTCTTTCGCCAAGAATTAAAGAATTATATGGCACAGGCAGCAATGCTATGACTGAAGCAACTATGGAGTTTGTGCGGATTCTATCCGAACTGAATATGCACGATATTGTGCTTTCAATTAAAGCCAGCAATGCAACTACAAATATCAAAGCAACTCAACAATTGGTTGAAACTTTGGACAAGGAAGGTTACAATTATCCTCTACACTTAGGAGTTACTGAAGCAGGATTGGGTTTTTCGGGACGAATAAAATCTGCGGTTGGAATTGGAGCATTATTAGCTGACGGAATTGGAGATACTATCAGAGTTTCATTGACAGAAGCCCCCGAACATGAAATTCCGACTGCAATACAAATTGCATCATTATTCAATCCAACTAAATCACAACTTGAATTTAGAAAAAAATTAAAAACAAACAATATAAAAACTAACGACAAAAGTCCGTTTGCAATTATTGGGAAAAAAAATATTAAATATCTTGTCGGGCTTGAACCTGATATTTTTGCCGAAGATTTGAATTATGACAATTTTTATATTATTGAAACTCAAGGCAGTAACTCTTTATATGATTTTACTGAAAAATATTTAATATCGAGCAAAAATTTTAAAACTCAAAAAATACTGTGGAAACGAATAATTTCTCAAAGTGAGAACAATTGGCAATTGCGTTTTGCAGCTGAACTTGGCAGTTTGATTGCTGATAATCTTATTAATGCGTGTATGCTTGATGGAGATGAAATGTTATTAGCTGAAGCGTATAAAATATTGTTTGAGGTTTTGCAAGTATGCGATACGAGAAAAACTCATGCTGACTTTGTAAGCTGTCCTTCGTGCAATCGCACAAGTTTCGATATTATTGATTTTGCCGAAAAAGTAAGAACTCACACTTATCACCTTAAAGGCATAAGCATTGCTGTTATGGGCTGCATAGTGAACGGACCAGGAGAAATGGGCGATGTTATGTACGGATTTGTCGGGCAACAAAAAGATTATCTAAGTTTGTTCTACAAAGGACAAGTAATAATGAAAAACATTCATATTGACGAAGCATTAAATGTGTTAGTTAGAGTTATGAAGCAAAATGGAGATTGGATTGACAGATAAATGCAAAAGTAAATTTATATGCATAAAAATAAGATTATTGTTTCAATAAAATAATTATTCATAATTTTATGCACAAATTTTTCGTTAAAATGAGGAAAGTTAATTAGTTCCATGTAATAAAACACTGTATATGAAGATAAAATATATTCTATTTATAGTCTCTTTTGCAATACTACAAGTATTTCAGCCTGTAATATCTCAACAAACTGCTTATTATTCAAATCCCAATTATGACTACAAAACAGCAGTTGATTTGTTTGAAAAGGAAAACTACACCGCTGCAATGGAATTATTTGATAAAATTAAAACATCAATATCTAACAATGAAGATATTATGTATGCTTCATGTGAATTTCATATTGCCGTATGTGCTTACAAGCTACTTAATAATGATGCAGAATACAAACTTACAAACTTCATAAACAATTATTCTGAAAACTCCCGTACAAGCTCTGCTCGCTTATATTTGGCAAACTTATATTATAGAGATAAAAAGTATAAAAAAGCTATTGAACTTTACAAAAACATTGACAACACAATGTTGCATGCTGACGAGCAAGATGAGTTTTTCTTCAAAATTGGACATTCTGCATTTTTAGAAGATGATTTGAATACTTCCTCTTTTTATTTCACAAAAATTAAAGATAATCAAAGCATTTATGCCCCTTATGCCACTTATTATTTTGCACACATAGCTTACGAAGAAAAAAATTACAATATTGCACTCGAACACTTTAACAAACTTTCTAACAATCAAACTTTCAAAAACTTTACACCTTATTACATTAGTCAAATTCTGTATTATCAACAAAAATATGATGAATTAGCCGTTTATATTGAACCCCTACTAAAACAAACATCTGTTACAAGACTGCCCGAAATTCTAAAATTGGCAGCCGAAGCATATTTCAATATGCAACAATATGATAAATCATTGCCTTTTTTTGAAAAATATTCAGAACTTTCTCCAAAACTCACTCCCGAAGAGCAATACAAAATTGGATATGCTTATTATAGAACACAAGCATATAATAAAGCAATCGTTCCATTTCAAGAAGCCACAAATGCAAATGACTCCTTAGCACAAAATGCCCATTATCACCTTGGATATTGCTATATTCAAACAAATAACAAACAATTAGCCCGAACTTCTTTTCATCAAGCATATAAAATTCATAGCAACAAACTAATTGCAGAAGATGCACTATTTCATTTTGCCAAACTGTCTTACGAACTTGGAATAAATCCATATAATGAAGCAATAACTGCAATTATGGACTATATTGAGCGATACCCAAATAGCTACAGAATTGACGAGGCTTACGAATATCTTGTCAATCTGTATTTTCAAACAAAAAACTATAAAGGAGCTATAGAGTCAATAGAAAAAGTAAAAAAACCGAATGAAAAGCTAAATATGGTTTACCAAAAAATAACATACTTTAGAGGAGTTGAGCTATTTAACGATAAAAAATATAAAGAAGCAATAAATATTTTTGACAAATCATTAAAACACACTTATGACAGTCAGCTTAGAACCCAAGTATTATTCTGGAAAGCTGAAGCACAATACCAATTAAGAGAATACGACAACGCAATAAAAGGATATACCATTTATCTTGGCACTCCCGGAGCTTTTGGCAGCGACTTATACTCTAAAGCCCACTACAACTTGGGATATTGCTACTATAATAAAAAACAATATAATCAAGCATTAACGCATTTTAGAACATTCATAGAAGGCAGCAAACAAAAAAACACTACAATAGTTTACGATGCATATTTGCGACAAGGAGATTGTTTGTATGCTGTTCAAAGATACAAAGAAGCAATATCAAGCTACGAAAAAGTGATAAAACCTGACTTTGCGTTTGCAGATTACGCTTTATTGCAAAAAGGGCTTACAAAAGGAATTTTATCTGAACATAATGGAAAAATATCTGACCTAAACGAGTTTATCAAACAATACCCCAAAAGTCCATACATGGCTGATGCTATTTATGAACTTGCCAACACATACTTAATTGTGCAAAACACTAATAAGGCTATCGAATATTTTGAAAAAATAATAACAAACTATCCTAACAGTTCATATCGTGTTAAATCAATGCTAAAAATAGGTATGACTTATTACAATACGGGAAATAGCACAAAAGCACTTAGTTTGCTCAAACAAGTAAGCAAAGAGTATTCTGGTACACCTGAAGCAAAAGAAGCATTAGTTATTATGAGAAACATATATACTGAAGAAAACAAAGTTGAAGATTTCTTTGAAAGCTTTACTGCACTCAATGCCGAGTTGCTGAAGCTTAAC
>CAZKDV010000109.1:4615-7330 GCA_964551645.1 uncultured Bacteroidales bacterium
TCTTTGTTTATGTGCAAGAAATGTCGGGAAGTACCGTTGCGGTTACTGAACAAGATACTATTACATATATAGCCGCAGAAAATGCTTATATGAAAAACGACTGTGTTCAGGCACGAAAAGGATTTGAAAATTATTTAAAAAACTTCCCTAATGGACAATTTGTAGCAAATGCTTATTTCTATAAAGCTGAATGTGATTACCAAGCAGAAAGATATAATGACGCATTAATTGGTTATGAATATATTATTTTGGAGAAATGGAGCAAATTTTCTGAAACATCACTTTTAAAAGCTGCAAGAATACACTTTTCAAGCAAAAACTGGAACAAAGCAAATGAGTATTTTACATTGTTGAAAAACAAAGCAGAATATCCCGAAAACATTCAAATTGGGCATGTCGGGCAAATGAGAGCTTTATACGAAGCTAAAAATTATGCAAAAGCGATACAATCGGCTGAAACACTTATCGAAGCTAAAAAAACTGAAGAAGAACACATTATTGAAGCTCGCTCAATCATTGGAAAATCAGCTTATGAAGTTGAAGATATTTCAAAAGCAATCAGTACATTCAATCAACAAAAAAATTTAAAAAGCGAATATGGAGCAGAAGCATTCTACTACATTGCACTAATTCAGCACAAACTTGGACATTATGAAGATAGTGAAAAATTTATTTTTGAATTAATTAATACGCTACCTTCATACGAATACTGGATTGCCAAATCATTTATTCTGCTTTCAGATAATTATATTGCTACCGATAATATATTCCAAGCAAAACACACCTTAAAAAGTGTCATTGAAAATTATGAAGGCGAAGAATTAGTTGGTCTTGCATTGCAAAAACTCAAAGAAATAGAGAAAAAAGAAAAGGAAAACGAAATAAATCAAATACCTATTATTGTTGAACCAGAGGAAGAATATCAAGAACCAAACGAGGATTAAGAATAAAATAACCAACTTAATTTATCACACACGCATGAAAACAATCAAGCATAAATACAATCTTTTATTAATAATAATCTTAGCATTTACCTCAACAGCAAATGCCCAAAGTAGTGAATACAATGAAAATGTTACAGTAATTGGAACATACCAAACACAATTGTCTGAAGCAAAAAAAATTAGTTTTACTCCAGAACAAAAAGACACACTTGTTTCTGTTCCCACAATGACTTACAAAATATTGCCCGCATTAATTCAAATACCAACCACAATTACATCCATTAATGCTTCAAAAGCAAGTCCAGAAATTGAAACTATACTAAATAGAAATTATTTGAAAGCCGGTTTTGGCAACTATAAAGCTACTTATATTGAATATTTTTATCAAACTTCGGCAAACAAAAAATTGCGTGGCGGAATTCATCTAAAACACTTAGCATCGGCAGGCAAAATTAAAGATTATGCTTTCCCCGGACAAAGTGATAATGCAATTAAAGCATACGGTGGCTTAATTAGTGGCAACTATATTTTCCAATCTGACATTAGTTATAATAGAGATGCAATTCATTATTACGGATTTAAAACTAATGAAGCTCTAACTGATTTTGCCAAAAATGATATTAGGCAAATATTTAAAATGCTTGACTTTAACATTTCTGCCGAAAGCAAAGTAAATAACAAAAATACATGGCACAATAAATTTGGTTTATCATACTTAGGATTATGGGACGAATACAACGCCAAAGAAAATTTAGTATTAGCAAAAATAAATATCAAAAAAAATTTCAACCTTGCCAGATTTATTAAAGATGAGAGTTTTAACATAGATATAAATGGTGGCTTTTACGGACAAGAAACTTTGAGCAAACAAATGAATAATGGTCTTATTGCCATAAAACCGTATATTAAAATGCGATTTGATGATTTAGAAATAACCGGAGGTATTAACACAAGTGGCATCATTGATAATGTCGGGAAACTCTATTTTCATCCGATTGCCAGACTTGACATATACCTTGTTCCTGATTATTTAAAGATATTCTTTGGATTAGACGGTTCAGTTTCAAGAAATACTTTTAGAGAATACATTAATATTAATCCTTTTATTAATACCGAATATATAACATTCAATTTTACAGAAACAAAAAGAGAATTGCAAGGGGGCGTAATTGGCGGTTTTGGCGGAATTTTCAATTATAAAATCCAAGCAAATAATAAACAAATAAAGGATATGGCTCTATTTATTAATGACACTCTACCTCTTGAACTTAGAAATGATACACTTGTGTTAGGAAAAAGATTTAAAGCTATACATGATAATATTGACATATTCAGTGTTTCGGCTGATTTATCATTAGATATTGATCCTAAATTTCAAATTTTACTACAATCTTCATATCATATTTATTCTCCAACCAATGAAGCCAAAGCATGGCACTTGCCATTGTATGACGGAAGTTTGAGTTTCAAATACAATATTCAAGAAAATATTTGTGCCAAAGCCAAAATAGTAACCTATGGAACAAGATATGCTATTATTGATAAAATTATCTCCTATTTGGGATTTTAGTCTCGGTGGCGAATATCATTACAATAAATCTTTAAGCGGATTTATTCAATTTAATAATATTACTACTCAACGATATACATATTGGCATAATTACCCAAGCTATCGCTTAAATGTTTTATTAGGTGCTACATATTCATTTTAATAGTTTCCAACTATTGGAAACCTCCTACCCTTTCCAAATGCTTTTGGAGAAACTCTTAA
>CAZKDV010000110.1:0-7113 GCA_964551645.1 uncultured Bacteroidales bacterium
CTTGCAACTCCTGAGCTATTTTTATGGTTTCTTCAGGATAAGCATGCACGCTTGGCCATAGTCGGTTATATTGACCATTTTCGAGAAAGGCAAGGTCGAATGGGGCAAACTGTTTGGCTATGTCCAAAAAATGATCACCATAACCACCGTCACAAGCTATAAAAATCATAAGATCAGGCGTTTGCAAAACATAGGAAGTCCAAAGAGTTTGATTTCGTTTCAAACCTCTGCCCGAAAAATGTCTTGACATTACAGTATGCACCATACTTTGGTTTGCAATATGAATGGTTTGATTCCAATCTTTTTCTATGATTAT
The DNA here is from genome assembly GCA_964551645.1 of uncultured Bacteroidales bacterium. Classification (GTDB taxonomy): domain Bacteria; phylum Bacteroidota; class Bacteroidia; order Bacteroidales; family DTU049; genus CAZKDV01. Next base: position 317 of record CAZKDV010000110.1, read on the forward strand.
GTTTTTGTTGAAACCCCAATGTTCAAAATGTGCACCAACACCTAATGGGCAAATAATGGTGTCAATTTTGTGTCGCAGAGCAGTAACGGTTTTATAATCTAGGTGGTCATAATGATCGTGTGTAATAAGTAAATAATCAATAGGTGGAATATCATCGGGAGTATAAATATTTGTTCCCTTAAATGCTCTGTTTATAAATGATACAGGAGAAGCGTAATTACTTAAAATGGGGTCTATAAGAAACCTGATGCCATTTACTTGTAACAAATATGAAGAATGTCCCAACCATACAAATATGTTTTTATCTGGATTTATTGCCATAAGGTCAGTTCTAACTGTTGGAATTTCACCGCTTGGCTTTGCCTGTTTGTTATTATTGAATAACGACTCTCTAATAGCTTCCCGAAAATTTATCGAAAAAAATGTGGGGATTGCATTCCGAAATGCGCCATCTGTATAGTTAGACGAACGCTGTATTATTTCCAATCTTTCACCGGAAGGTTGTTTTCCGAATTGAGGTCGTAGTAAAGCACAAGCTATAACAACAATCAGGATAAGTATTAATATTAGTGTTATTGTCATTTTTCTTTTCATTTTTCTATTTAAAGTATAGTGTGTCTTGTCAAGCTTGCAAGCAACAATTAATTTACACAACAAATATACAACTTTCGTAAATACAATCTATATGTCCTTTGTAAAATAAATTTAGGCATTTGGGGGATAATACTATATAATCATTTGAACATAAGTTTATTAATCTAAAAAATCAAATGAAATTATTTTATTTTCACAACAGTAAAAACCATCTGTTTTTCAATTAATAAGTTTGATATAAATGCTCAACAGATTATTAAACATTAAAAATAATACATATATAATTTTTGATAGAAACTAGCTAATTCAAAATATTTTATTTTTTTATGAATGTTAATTCAAAAAAATGTTCTATATTTGCAAACCGTTTTTAATTAATTATTTAACCAAATAAAATTATGACAAAAGCTGATGTTATATCAAAAATTTCACAGAAAACTGGTATTGAGAAAGCTACTGTATTAGAAGTAGTTGAAAACTTTATGGAAGTTGTAAAATCAAGTATGGCAGAAGGTGAAAATGTTTATTTGAGAGGTTTTGGTAGTTTTATTATAAAAGAAAGAAAAGCAAAAAAAGCTCGCAATATTTCTAAAAAGACTACTATTATTATTCCTGCTCATAATGTTCCTGCATTTAAACCTGCAAAAACATTTATAAACGAGGTCAAAGATAAAGTAAAATAAACTTATAGTTACACATAATTACATAACTTAACAAATGAATTAATATGCCAAGCGGAAAAAAGAGAAAAAGGCACAAGATGGCGACACACAAAAGGAAAAAAAGACTTAGAAAAAATCGTCATAAAAAGAAAAAGTAAGCATATATTATGCTTAAATTGTTTCATTGCTTAAGACAAAACTTAAGTCAGAGGCTATAAAAAACCTTTTATCTAATAAGACAACTTAATAGCATAATTAAATTAACTCTGACATCATTGTGAATAGAGAACTAATAATTGATGGATCATCTTCTGAAGTTATTTTAGCTCTTATTGAAAATAAAAAATTAGTAGAACTTCATAAAGAAGCTAATGATAATTCTTTTGCAGTAGGTGATATTTACATAGGAAAGACTAAGAAAATTATCAGCGGACTTAATGCTGCATTCATAGGTATTGGCTATGAAAAAGATGCTTTTTTGCACTACTTAGACTTAGGTTCGCAAATAAAGTCAACTAATAAATTTCTAAACTTAGCCACACAAGCTAAGGAAAAAGCTGATATAAGCAATATTGAACTTGAAGAAGACATAGTAAAAACTGGAAAAATAAATCAAATATTACAAAATGGGCAGAAAATTCTTGTCAAAATTGCAAAAGAACCTATTTCAAACAAAGGACATAGAGTAACAAGTGAGCTGTCATTACCCGGTAGATTTCTTGTACTTGTCCCATTTTCCAATAAAATTTCTATTAGTCAAAAGATTAAAGATGCTGACGAAAGAACAAGATTGAGACGACTTGTCCAAAGTATTCGTCCCTCTAATTTTGGAGTAATAATAAGAACAGTTGCCGAAAATAAAAAAGTTGCTGAACTAGATGCTGACCTTAAAGACTTAATTCATAAGTGGGAAGTAATGGTTAACAATATCAAAAACGCACAAGTTCCAAGCAAAGTACATGGCGAGTTAGGTCGTTCTTTCACTTATCTTAGGGATATTTTGAATGAAACATTTAACAGTATTCATGTCAACGATTTGCAACTATACGAAGATATTAAGCAATTCATTAAAAGTATAGCCCCTGAAAAAGGAGATATTGTCAAATATTACAAATCCAAACAAAATATTTTAGAGCATTTTGGAGTAGAAAAGCAAATCAAAAGTTCATTTGGAAAAAAAGTTCTTGCTGAAAATGGCTCATACTTGATTATTGAGCACACTGAAGCATTTCATGTTATTGATGTCAATAGTGGATATCAAACAAATGATGGAAAAAATCAAGAACTTAATGCTTTAGAAGTTAATATAAACGCTGCTGAAGAAGTTGCAAGACAACTACGATTAAGAGATATGGGTGGTATTATCGTTATTGACTTTATTGACATGAACGAAAGTCAAAACCGTAGGCTACTTTATGATAAATTAAAAGAATTTATGCAGCATGATCGGGCAAAGCATACAATTTTGCCTCCAAGCAAATTTGGATTAGTACAAATTACTCGTCAAAGAGTTAGACCTGAAACAAATGTTGAAATAAGTGAACAATGTCCTGTTTGTCAAGGGTCGGGAAAAACCAAGCCAAGTATTCTATTTATTGATGAAATCAAAAATCAAATTCAATATCTTATTAGGGAGCAAAATGAGAAAAAACTAAAAATTGTTGTTAATCCTTTTGTATATGCCTATTTGACGAAAGGTTTTCCTAGCTTGCAGCTCAAATGGATGTTAGAGTTTAAAAGAAAACTTAATATATCATCTTCTTCCACTTATCATTTTCTTGAATATCACTTCTTTAACTTTAAAGGAGAAGAGATTATTTTGTAAATAAGATGAATAATAACACTCAAAAAACTGATAACAAAACTGTTGCAATTGAAACATTAAAGAGTTATTGTGCTTATCAAGAAAGATGTATTAGCGATGTCAAATTATATGCAATTAAAAAGCAAATTCCGCAAAATATCACTGAATCAGCCATTTTAATTCTTATAGATAGCGACTACTTAAACGAAAACAGATTTGCACAATCTTTTACCAGAGGTAAATTTTCGCAAAACAAATGGGGAAAAGTAAAAATTAAATATGAATTACTGAAAAAAGGCATTTCTGAAACACTAATTACAAAAGCCTTAGAAGAAATTAATGATGAGGAATACAATCAACTAATTGAGAAATTAATTATTCAAAAAATCAATAAAGATGAGAATTTACAAACTCAAATCTCTAAGATTATACAATATTTGATTTCAAAAGGATTTGAATATGAACTAGTTAAATCCATTATTACTGAAATTCAAAAACAAAATAAAAAATGAAACACAAAGGAGATATTTCTGATTTAGGTTCGAGGTTGGAAGCCTTAAGGAGGTTTCTTTGATATTGATAAAAAAAATACAATCATTCAAGAAGATGAAGCAATTAGCTTAAGCGAAGGCTTTTGGGATAATCCAAAAAATGCTGAAATTTTCATCAAGGAATTAAATAGAAACAAATCCATAGTAAAAAAATACTCAATTGCTAAACAAACATTCGAGGATTTGAATGTAATGTTTGACTTTTTTGAAGAAGAACAAGCAACAGAAGAAGATGTTATAGATGTATATAATGCTGCTCTAAAATCTATTGAGAACCTTGAATTTTTCCGAATGTTTAATGAACATGAAGACAAAATGAGTGTAATTTTGAATATTAATTCTGGAGCAGGTGGAACTGAAAGCCAAGACTGGGCTGAAATGCTTATGCGAATGTATATTAGGTGGGCTGAAAATCAGAACTTTAAAGTAAGTGAGCTTGATATTCAAGATGGAGACAATGCAGGAATTAAAAATGTTTCACTTGAAATAGAAGGTGAATATGCTTATGGACTTTTAAAATCAGAAAATGGAGTTCATCGCTTAGTAAGATTGTCTCCTTTTGATGCAAATAACAAACGACACACTTCGTTTGCAAGTGTGTATGCCTATCCCCTTGTTGATGATAGCATAGACATTCAAATTAACAAAACTGATATTGAATGGGATACATTTAGATCAAGTGGACCGGGCGGTCAAAATGTAAACAAAGTTGAATCAGCTGTTAGATTAAAACATATTCCGTCTGGAATCATTATTGAGTGTCAAGTTTCCCGTTCTCAAATGCAAAATAGAGATAAAGCAATTCAAATGCTTAAATCACAATTGTATGAATTGGAAATACGCAAGCAAAAAGAAGCAATAGCAGAAAAAGAGCAAGCAAAAAGAAAAATCGAATGGGGTTCGCAAATTCGTTCTTATGTTTTACACCCATATAAAATGGTTAAAGACTTGAGAACAAACCACGAATCTTACAATCCAACAGCAGTACTTGACGGAGAAATTGATGATTTCATCAAAGCATATCTAATGGAGTTCGGAAGCGAATAATTATTCTTTTGAACAAATTATTTGTAATTTTGTTATCTAAAAAAAAAGAATGAACAAGATTTTACTTAAGGTAATTGGTTTGACATATACTGAATCTCAAAGCAAAGCTTATGTGCTTATATTAGGGAAAAGTGGAACAAAAAAAAGAATTCCGATACTAATTGGAAATTTCGAAGCCCAAGCAATAGCGATGAAAATGGAAAATATCAAGCCACAAAGACCAATAACCCATGATTTATTCGTTTCAATAGCAGAAGCTTTTGATTTCATTCTTGAAGAAATACTAATTACCGATTTTAATAAAGGTGTGTTTTTTTCAAAACTATATTTTAAAACGAAAAACAAAGACCAATATGTTATTATTGACTCTCGCACTTCAGATGCTGTTGCTTTAGCTTTACGATTTAATTGTCCCATCTATTGCGATGAAAAAGTTTTCAAAGACACAAGTATCTATATTGATTTTGACCCAAAAACTGATACACAAGAAGAAAGTAAAAAAACAAAAAAAGAAGATGAAACAGAAAAATCTCCAATAGACTCAATGATAAGAGAGTATATGGAAGAATTAGAAAATATAGAAAAAGATATTGATGACGATAATGAAGATAATGCCGAAGACGATACAGATAAAGACGAAAAAACAAATAAAAATACTATTATAGATAATTTTTTCAATCAAAGTCTAGAAGATATAATAAATTTATTGGATAAAAACTTAACAACAAAAGCAAATAATCCACATCTTGAAGAAATTTTTGTTTTGAAAAAACTATTACAATCTGCAATAGACAAAGAAGAATACGAACAAGCTGCAATTTTTCACAAAAAAATAATACAAAAAATTAATTCTTTTAATAAAAGATACAAGTAAAACCTAAATATTTACTTTTATCCTTTATTTCACAGTATTATCATCTAATCACATGATATTCAAATATATACTCAAACATAAAGTATTGATAAAATTTTATATTTCAACATAGAGCTCCTTGGTAAATTACATATTAAATACTTTATTAGATTTGCAAAATCATTTTTACTTCGTAAATAAATAAAATATATCTTAATTTACAATATATGAAAACATTGAAACTGTCTTTATTTGGCATACTTATTTTGATTTTGAGTGGAAATATTTTTGCTGTGAATCTTAAACAAGATACTGCTATAGTTCAAGAAAATCAAGAAATAACTAATGATACTGATAGTAAAATAGCTATTGAAATTTCGGAAGCAACTACTCTTAAAGAAATGAAACAAAAAGGATTTAAAATTATCGAACCACAACCCAGTTTTTCGTGGACAAAGATTTTTAGAGGATTTCTCGGATTGTTTGCTTTAATTTTTATCGCATGGATTTTTAGCAAAAACAGAAAAGCAATAAACTGGAGAGTTGTCTTTATAGGTCTTTCAATACAATTACTATTAGCTTTTAGTGTTTTACAACTCCCTTTTGTGCAATCGTTTTTTGAATTTGTCGGCAAAATGTTTATTGCAGTATTAGACTCCACAAAAGCAGGAAGCGAATTTTTATTAGGCGACCTCTTGAACCCCGAATCTTACGGTTTTATATTTGCATTTCAGATACTACCAACAATTATATTCTTTTCTGCATTAACGAGTTTGCTTTTCTATTTGGGAATTATTCAAAAAATTGTTTATGCTTTAGCATGGCTAATGACAAAAGCTATGCAACTTTCGGGAGCTGAAAGTTTATCAGTTGCTGGAAATATTTTTTTAGGACAAACAGAATCGCCACTCCTTATTAAAGCATATTTAGCATCTATGAACAAATCTGAAGTTTTATTAGTTATGATTGGAGGAATGGCAACTCTTGCTGGTGGTGTACTTGCCGCATATATTGGCTTTCTTGGTGGCGACGATCCCGCACAAAAACTACTATTTGCCAAACATCTTCTAACAGCTTCTGTGATGGCTGCTCCCGGAGCTGTTGTAGCATCAAAAATACTATTTCCGCAAACTGAAAATATAAAGAAGGAAGTAGTTGTTGATAAGCAAAAAATTGGCAATAATATTCTTGATGCAATTTCAAATGGAACAACTGAAGGTATCAAATTAGCCGTGAATGTTGCTGGTATGCTTCTCGTTTTTATTGCTTTTATGGCATTAATTATT
>CAZKDV010000111.1:0-7000 GCA_964551645.1 uncultured Bacteroidales bacterium
CAGCAGGCGAAACTTGGGGCGACTATGAATACATAGGCAATGTAGCTCCTACAACAACCACCACTTACAAAGTTAAAGTTCGCTGCTCAGAAGACCACACTTGCACTGCTGAAGATGCAGTTGGTGTAACAGTTACTGTCCATCCAAGCACAGTAGGTGGTACAGTTTCATCAAATCAATCAATTCTATACAACACTCAGCCTGCTGATTTAACTCTAAGTGGCTATACAGGCGATATAATTGAATGGCAAAAAGATGTGGCTTCAGCATTTACTAATCCTGTTACAATCAGCATAACTAATTTCACACTAAGTGGAGGAATCATCGGGAACTTGACCGAAACTACTTATTTCAGAGCAATTGTTCAAAGTGGTGTGTGTTCTCCAACTTTTTCTTCTTTTGTTGAAATTGAAGTACTACCACAATCAAGTTTATCTTGCTCCGATATAATTTCTCCTACAAATGGAAGCCTTGAAGTTCCAATAATAAACACGCTTGAATGGACTAGTGTTGATGATGCTACTATATATAGTGTTTATATTGATACTGTTAATCCTCCTTTACAATACAGAACTACTGTAATTCATTCCGAGCCAAGCATGATGCTAAATACTAATTTATATGTAGATAGCTATAATACAAAATATTATTGGCGTATTGTTCCAAAGAATGAAACAGATTCTATAGGCGGTTGTGCTGTTTGGAGTTTTACGACTGAAGCTATAACTTGTCCTCAAATTATAGCTCCTGAAGATAATGCTACAGGTGTTTCTATAACTCAAGTTTTATATTGGGAAGGTAAATTTGGTGCTGTATCCTATGATGTTTACTTTGGTGAAACCGAGCCTTTGACGCTTGTTGCTGAAAATATTACTGAAAATTATTATGTTCCTACTTTGGAACATGAAAAAGAATATTTGTGGAAAATTGTTCCAAAAACAGCAAATTCAAGTGTAGCAGATTGCGATGTATTTAGTTTTACTGTAATGCCTCAGCCATTTAATGCTGCCCTTATATGGAAAACCACAGCCGAAAATAACGATTGGAATCAGGCAAGCAATTGGTGGTTAGAAGAAGATGTTTTAACTTCAACCTATGCTCCAACATCTTCTAATGATGTGTATATCCCAAGTGGTGCTGCTTTTTACCCTATTATTAATAATTCTAAAGGCTCTCCTGCCGAATGTAAAGATATTCTTATTGCTCCTAATGCAAATATTACTATTGACCCAAATAAAGCTATGACAATATATGGAAGTTTAGAAAATAATGGAAAAGTCATAATTCGCTCTACAGGAGTTAGTGGTGGTTCAGTTCATGATACAAATGAAGGTTCGTTAATTATTAAAGGAAATGAAAGTGGCTCAGGAATATATACAATAGATAGATATATTAGCGGAAATTATTGGCACATGGTATCGTCTCCGATAACATCTGCTAAGGCTTCGGTTTTTATGAATATGTGGATACGCGACTATGAAGAAAGCAATAACTTATGGGGTTCATTCATTTCATCGCCCACAATTCCATTTATTGTTGGTAAGGGTTATAGTGTTTGGACTTATGAAACTTCAGAAATTCGAACTTTTCAGGGGAAAATTAATCATGGAGATATTTCGATGCAAGTTCAATACACAAATTCAGGTTTGGGAGCTTCCCAACAAGGTTGGAACTTGATAGGAAACCCATACACTTCTGCCATAGAGTGGGTACCAACAGATGTAAATAAATGGATAAGAACAAATGTTTCGCCAACTATATATATATTTAGTGCTACATCAGGAAACTATATTGTATATAATCCCAATTATCCCGGAAGTAATGGACGATTTATTGCAATGTCTCAGGGATTTTTCGTTCAAGCTACTAACCAAAGTCCGTCTTTAATACTTAAAAAAGATGCTTGTTTACACCATGAAGTATATTTTCGTGATGAAATAGTCAAACAAGATATTCTTACAATAAGTGTTGCAGGAAATAAATATACCGATGAAAGTTATATTTCTTATCGAGAAAATGCTAACGATTCTTATGACTATGAATATGATGCAGTAAAATTCGCAGGTCTGTCAGATGCTCCACAATTGTTTACTCAGAAACAGGAGGGAGAAGAATTGATAGATTTAGCCGCAAATTCAGTAAATAATATTGAAAATTTACACGGGAAAAAAGTATTTCTCAAAGTTGGAATTGATGGAGAGTATAAATTGAATTTTGTACATTCTTTTGTTCAAAATTTCGAACCTATAATGCGTGATAGAAAGACCAATGATTTGATATATGCAGATACAGAATATACTTTTTTGGCATCTACTGCCGACGCAGTCGATAGATTTGAGATATTGGACAAAGGATTGTTATCAACTCCTGACTTGAATACGCATGATTTATCAATGTGGACTTACGATAATAATTTGCATATTGGAAACCTTCAAAATGAGAAATTGAGGCAAGTTATTATATATAATATTTTAGGTTCAGAAGTAATGACTTCATCAATGACTAAGATAAATTTAAACAGCCTATCACGCGGGGTTTATTTAGTTAAAGTGATAACTGATAAGCAGACAGTTGTTAGAAAAATTTCGGTTCAATAAGCGATTAACATTAAGAACTTCATTAAAATAAGTTGAAAACTCTATTTTATTCGCCTAAACATTTTATTGAAACGAATTTTACCAGTAGTCCAAGTTTTATCTTTATCTAAAGATAACCATACAAATGCAGCTTTGCCAACTACATGGTCATGTGGTACAAAACCCCACATGCGAGAGTCCGCAGAATTGTGTCTGTTATCGCCCATCATCCAATAATAGTCTTGTTTAAAGGTGTATGTTGATGATAAAACTCCATTGATGTATATGTTACCATTTTTAATTTCCAAATCGTTATTTTCATAAATTTTTATGATGCGTTCATAAAGCAAAATGCTTACTGTATCTAATTTGACAGTTACGCCTTGTTTTGGAATAATAATTGGACCATAATTATCCCTATTCCATGGATAATGTTCAGAGTGTGGGAACATATCTTGATCCCAAGCCGAAGAAGGAAAGACAGCCATAGTGTCAAGATTAGGCATAGACCTAAATATTGGAACAAGCTCTTCTGTTAGCGGTATTATATACGAATTGCTTTGTCCGAAATACATAATATCACTACTTAGGATATTGTATTTGCGAAATGTTCTTTCACTAATTGGAGTTCCATTTGTGCGAAATATATATTGATATTGTAAACCGGGAGGGTTATATCCTGTTTTGTTATTGATAAACAATTGTTTGTCAATAATTTCAACAGTATCGCCGGGCATACCTACACATCGTTTAATATAGTTTTCTCTTTTATCAAGAGGGCGAGCTGTAATTTTTCCGAAATAATTTTTTTCAATTCTATTTGTACGCGGATCGTACAAGTCATTTTTCTTTACTGTTTCTAATCCATAATCACGAACTAATTTGTAATAACTCACATTTTGCATGTTTAGTGCAACTGTATCTCCATCAGGATAATTGAAAACGACTACATCATTTCGTTTGATATTGGTATAACCAGGGAATCTATAATATGGAAGTTTAATCCATTCGAGATAAGATTTTGTACTTTTTGTTAATGGCAAAGTATGGTGAGCAAAAGGCATTGCAATAGGTGTCATGGGTGTCCGCGAGCCGTATGCTATTTTACTGACAAATAAAAAATCACCAACTAACATTGATTTTTCCATTGAGGAAGTAGGAATTGTATAAGCCTCAATTAAGAAAGTTCTGATAATTGTTGCAGCAATTACAGCAAAAATAATAGCTTCAGTCCATTCTCTTGTTGCTGATTTTTTAACTTTTACTTGTTCGTCTGGATGAATATATTTTGATTTGTTAAATCCAATAATTGGGAAAAACACAAAAGGAAACAAAATGCACAATACTTGATTGAAGATGGTGTCTTTATTAAAAGCTTTTAGTGTTTCAATAAAAAGAAGAAATAACATGAAAACATTAATGTATGGAAGAATTAAAAAAATCATCCACCATAATGGTTTTTTTACAATTTTTAACCAGATATATAAATTATAAATAGGCACTAAAATCAATATACCCTTTTGTCCGGCTTTTTGAAAAACACCATATAATCCAATAAACATTGCTACAAGCAAAATTAAACAAGAAATAATTACAGCATCCATATTGTATTGTTTGAAAAAAAAATTAACGAAAATATTATTTATATATTATTGTGTGTTATAAAACTTGAAAAAAATTCATCAAAAGAATACACTCCCTTACGGTCTAATAACCAATTTGCTGCTAGTATTGCTCCTTTTGCAAAGCCATTTCTGTTTTTTGCTTCATGTTGAATTGATAAAATATCAGAATCGTTTTCGTAAGTCAATTTATGAATACCTTTTATATCTCCAATTCTTTCAATTTCAACGGGAATACTGAAATCTTTAGCAGAGTTTTCTGCAAAATGCCAATCATTATATTGTTTGTGAATTTTTATTAAGTCTTGAAGTAGATGAACTGCAGTGCCACTGGGTTTGTCAATTTTGTTAGCATGATGAACTTCTTTTAGTGAAACTGCATATTCGGGATAATAATTCATTAATTCAGCAAGATATTTGTTCAGATAGAAAAAAATATTCATGCTTATACTGAAATTTGAGGCGTATAATAAACTGCCTTGTTTTTTTGTACACTGTTCAGTAACATACGACAATGAGTTGTACCAAGCCGTAGTTCCTGTTACAATTGGGATATTTAAGTCAAAACACTCAATTATATTATTTACAACCGAATTTGGAGTGGTAAACTCTATTGCTACATCTGTTTTGCCAGCATATTGCGAAATTGAATCATTGATATCTACTTTCCCAACTATATTATGACCTAATCCTATAGCCATTTTTTCAATTTCTTTCCCCATTTTTCCATATCCGATAAGCAGAATATTCATAAAAGTAATTTTAAAAATTTAAAGTAAGTTTGATTTGTGGTGAATGTATATTATTTGGCGAAGATATGTAAGAGTGGTTAATATTTATACTTAAATCTTCAGAAACATCAAATTTGAATAAGTGTGCATCAACAGAAGCGTCAATAATATTTAAGGCATATACCACTGTAGCAATAATAACAGACAATTCAATATTTCTTCGATAGTAATCTCTCATAATCTTGAGGTTTTCATCGGTATATTTGTCGGCAAATTTGTCAGTAAGATTAGGATTTCCGCTCATGCGAATTTTATATGCTTCTCTATATTCTTTATATTGATTGTTATTATCATGAATAAAATAACCTATAGTGCCAAATGCAGCGTAAACAATAGGAGTTTTCCAATATTTTTTATTGTAAATTTGACCGGTACCCGGAAGAATAGCAGAATAAATTGCAGCTCGTTTTGGGCTATGTGGTTTAATTTCTTGTTCTTGAGTGTTTTGAGCAAATGTAGATATTGAAAAAAGCAAAAGTAACAGTACGATGCATCTGTTCATGATAATTTATTGGATTTTGTCAATAATATTTCTCAAGTGAGCCATGCTATTAAATGAAATCACTATAGAGCCTTTGCCTGATTCGCTTATTTTAACAGATACTTTTGCATTAGTTTTTTCTGCAATGTTTTTTTTCCATGTTTGTACATGACTTGAAACAATTGTTTGTTTCTTTGGTGTTTGTGTTTGATTTTGTTCAGTTTGTTTTCTAACTATATCTTCTACTTGTCTAACCGATAAACCCTTAGTGATTACATCATTAAATATATTAAGTTGAGCATTTTTGTCAGCGACATTGATAATTGCACGAGCATGTCCCATTGAAATTTTATTATCTCTAACAGCAATTTGAATAATGGGAGGAAGTTTCAATAGTCGTATATAGTTGCTGATAGTGGCGCGTTTTTTGCCAACTTTTTCGCTTAACACTTCTTGAGTTAAATTACATTCTTCAACAAGGCGTTGAAATGATAGTGCTATTTCGATTGCGTTTAAATTTTCTCTTTGAATATTTTCAACGAGTGCTAATTCCAACATATCGCTATCGTCAGCAGTTCTAACATAAGCGGGAATTTCAGTAAGATCAGCAAGTTTAGCGGCTCTTAAGCGTCTTTCGCCTGAAATAAGTTGGTAAGTATTATCGTCAAGTTTTCTAACTGTAATTGGTTGAATAATGCCTTGGTTTTTAATAGATTCAGAAAGCTCTTGCAGTGCAGCTTCATCAAACTCAGTTCGTGGTTGAAATGGATTTGCTTGTATTTTGTCTATCGGAATATTAGGAATTGCAGCAACAGCACTATTACTGTTAGCAATTAAATCAGAATCGCTAAGTAAAGAGCTTAATCCTCTGCCTAATCCTTTCTTTTTTGCATTCATAGATTTAGATCATTAATTGATTTCTTTTTTTTGTGCATTTTTGTCATATTGTTTTTTTGCAATATTTCGCGAGCAAGGTTTAAGTAACTTGTAGCTCCGCGACTTGACGCATCGTACATTATTATTGGCTCTCCAAAACTAGGTGCTTCTCCAAGTGTAGTATTTCTTGGAATGATTGTTTCAAAAATCATGTTTTCAAAGTGGGTTTGTACTTCTTGTATAACTTGATTTGCTAATCGCAAACGCATATCGTACATTGTCAATAAAATACCTTCTATATCTAAATCAGGATTTAAGCGAGTTTGGACAATTTTAATTGTGTTTAATAACTTCCCGAGTCCTTCGAGAGCAAAGTATTCGCACTGAACGGGTATGACAACAGAATTGGCAGCCGTTAAAGCATTAACGGTAATTAATCCGAGAGAAGGAGAGCAGTCAATGATGATAAAATCAAATTTATCAATAATTTGAGAAATGACATTTTTCATCATCTTTTCTCTATTGGGCAAGTTGATCATTTCGATTTCTGCGCCGACAAGATCAATATGTGCAGGAAGAAGGAAGAGATTAAATATTATAATTTCAACAATAATATCCATAGAATTCATTTCTTCCATAATACACTCATAAATA
>CAZKDV010000112.1:0-6630 GCA_964551645.1 uncultured Bacteroidales bacterium
TTTGAAAGCAAGCAGATAAGAAGCGTTTGGAACGAGACGGAACAGAAATGGTATTTTTCTGTTCAAGATGTAGTTGAAGTACTGACCGAAAGTGCAGATGTAAAGCAATATATCAAAAGAATGTTGAGCCGTGATGAACAGCTTAAAAGCAACTGGGGTACAATTTGTACCCTAGTTGAAATGACAGCAGCAGATGGCAAAAAGCGTAAAATACAAGCTGCTGATACAAAAGGACTTTTAAGGATTATCCAGTCAATTCCCTCACCCAAAGCAGAACCGTTTAAACTTTGGTTAGCACAGGTTGGGTCGGACCGATTGGACGAAATCGAAAATCCTGAACTCGCTGCACAAAGAACAAGAGAATTATACAAACTAAAAGGTTATCCCGACGACTGGATTGAAAAACGAATGAGAAGCATTGCCATTCGCGAAGAATTAACAGAAGAATGGAAAAACAGAGGCATAAAAGAACAAATAGAATATTCCATTCTCACCGCAGAAATTTCTAAAGCGACATTTGGACTTACTCCGTCCGAATACAAGGTTGTCAAAGGATTAAAAAGTCAGAATTTACGCGACCACATGACAGATTTGGAGTTAATATTTTCTATGCTTGGAGAGGCTTCTACGACAAAAGTAAGCAGAGCAAAAAATGCAAAAGGATTTATTGAAAATAAAATAGCTGCACAAATAGGTGGTAAAATAGCAGGAAATGCACTAAAGGAATTAGAGAAAGAAAGTGGGGAAAAAGTGATTACATCAGAAAATTATTTGCCCGAAACAAAGAAAACCAAAGAATTAAAAAAGAGCACAAAAAAATAACCGGTGTACAAGGCATATACATTTTTGCAAACCATAGTCTGACAGATAAAAATGTAATGACTAAACTGAACGAAAAGATAAAAGCATGTTGCTTGACAAGAAAAAAGGCCAGTTGGTAACATCGTATATAAACATTTGGCGAAATGCTAATTTCAAGGTCATTAGATTTAACAAACTTTATAGCAGTTTGCCAGATAAGTGCTTTGTAATACCAAACACTTCATACACGCAAACCATTTAGTTAAGTTGCAATAAGTTCAAATTACTCTAATCTGATGAATATCCGAATTTCTTCGTGAAATTGAAGGAATTTTTATTTATTTGTCAAATTGCTCAAGGAATTAGATATTAGTGTGTTTCAACTACCGTAATCTTGAAAGCAATGGATTTTTAATATCTTTATATTTAACTAACTCAAACTTTACACTTCCAACTAAAATTTCGGATTTTGCTAAGATTGGCATTTTGTTTTTATCATCTGTAATCCATACTGTAACAGGATAAGGATCTTTAAATACGGTTCCGGTTAACACAACTGGTTTTATTTTAATACATCTAAATGTTCCCAAAGATGTTTTTATATCTTCTTTCCCCAAATATAAAACTTGAGTAGTATAAATTGTATCATCAAGAGAAAACATTACAGAATAATCATCTCCTATTTTGGCATCAGTCATATCAATAGTGCGAAAAAAATAAATAGCAGAAAGCAAATCATGAATATAAGGAGGAGTAGAACTTGTATTGGAACGATTGCGTTTAACATCTTTGAATAAACTAGTGTTATTGAACTGATTGAATGAAACATCTTGCTCTATAGTATATCCACCCTCATTAACTCTTCTAATAAATAACCAAGGAGCTAAGGTCTCTTCATCAATAAATGTTTCATATCTATCACGAACTTTGAAAAACAAATTAAAAACTCCTTTGGTTACACCATTCACCTCGATATGCATTGTATTTCTTTTTGCTACAGATCTGCTTTCTTTGTGGACTTGAAACTCAGCCTCACCAGCAGTTATGCCTCCTGTTAAAAAAGAATCGTAAAATACTCTATACTTCAAGTATTCACCTTTTTGAAAAGCATTATTTTCAAGATTACGCAATTCTTGAGCATTGACAAAATCAATATTTGCAATCAATACTAAGAAAAATAAAGTAAGGGAAACAAACTTGTTTTTAATTAATATCTTCATTTTTCAAAAATTTAATATCTACTTCAAAAACAAAAAGTATTCCAAAAGCTAATTTAATAATCAAACTGCTGAAACTCATGAAATATAATTCTCATAAACATATTTAGCAATTTGGATTGCATTTGTTGCTGCACCTTTGCGTAAATTATCCGCAACTATCCATAATAAGCAAGCATTTTGATTAAACAAGTCAAGTCGAATTCTTCCAACAAATGTATCATTTTTGCCGTGTGCTAATATTGGCATCGGATATAAGTTTTCATCTGGATTATCTTGAATGCTTATGCCTTCAGAAGTTGCCAAAACTTTTTTAATTTCATCAATACTAATCTCTTTCTCAAACTCAACATAAACACTTTCAGAATGTCCGCCTATCACTGGAACTCTGACAACAGTTGGCAATATTTCGATACTGCTATCTTCTAATATTTTGTGTGTTTCATTGATAAGTTTCATCTCTTCAGTAGTATATCCATTATCCATAAAATCACCACCATGAGGAAAGCAGTTCAAATCAATTTGATGCGGATAAATTTTTGAATGCTGTGATTTTTCTCTTTCTCCAAACATTTGCTTAATTGCTGCAATGCCTGTTCCAGTAACCGATTGATAGGTAGAAATAACTATTTTTTTTATTTTAAATAGTTTATGAAGCGGACTCATAACAATAACTAACTGAATAGTGGAACAATTGGGGGAAGCAATTATTCGTGTATTCTTATTAATAGTATGTATATTGACTTCTGGGACAACTAATGGAATATTTTTATCCATACGCCATGCAGAAGAATTATCTATTACGAATGTTCCATTTTTAGCAAATAACTCAGCTGTCTTCAAAGACAAAGCAGAACCAGCCGAATAAATAGCAATATCGGGTTTTTGCAAAAGAGCTTGTTCAATACTACAAACAGTATATTCTTTATTTTTAAACGGAATTATTTTACCTAATGATTTTTCAGAGGCTATTGGAATCAACTCCTTTATAGGAATATCAAGTTCTTCAACTACCTTTAACATTTCTTGACCAACCAAGCCTGTTACACCAATTATTGCTAATTTCATTTTTAATTGAATTTACATACAAAATTAAATGAATTTTATAGATTTAATTACAAAAAGTGGATATAATGGTTGATTAAATGCCACTACTCTGATTCTATCTCCTCTTTATTCTTAAAAAAAGAAAAACATACTGAACCGTATTTTCTTTGATCGAATAAGTTTTGATGCCCACTAAATGAAGTTTTGACTGAATGTTCAATTATGAGCCAAGCATATTCGGCAAGCAACTTATTAGAAAACACAAGATCTGGGATTTCATAAAACTTCTCACAATCATAATAAGGATCAGCAAAAATTATATCCCAAGATTGCTTACAGCTGGCTAAATAAGAAAAAGCATCTGTTCTAATTGTGTGTATTTGAGCAAAGTTTAATTTATCCGCTGTCTTTTTTATGTATTCAATACAAGCAAAATTATTATCAACAGATAATATCTGCTTTGCTCCTCTTGCAGCAAACTCATAAGAAATGTTCCCTGTGCCTGCAAATAAGTCCAAAACATTAATATCATAAAAATCAAAATGATTATTTATAATATTAAATAAAGCCTCCTTAGCAAAATCGGTTGTTGGTCTAACAGGCAAATTTGACGGGGCTATCAGTCTTTTTCCTTTATGGATACCACTAATTATTCTCATATTGATAATTGTGTATAAAATCTATGTAGAAATACTTCTTCTGAATCGATTGAATGAGCTGTTTGTAGAAAAACAATTTGAGCAATATATTTTTTAAGCAATGCAATAGCTTCACTTTCAATCATTATATCTCCAGTAACATAAACCACTGTATCGTTAGAAACATTATTTACTTGCATGCTTGCAATCACAAAGTAGCAAAAATCTTTAGCCGTCTGAAAGCTAAAAGTATTGAAAAAAATCAGCTTATTCTGCGAAATAATTGTTAGATAGAAAAAACCATCTAAAACATACAGATATACAGCATCTGATTTTTTTTTAGAACAAAAGGTATTTAACATAAGTTCGCCTTGCCTTCTTACAGTTTTTTCTTTTGTAATAAACTGTGTCAAATCATATTGCCATTGTGGAGTATTAGAAATTAACACATACTCTTCATCATTATGCTTAATAGTATCTTCAAATAATAAACATTCAGCTAATTTAGGTTTTTGGTAAATTGTATCTTGTAAAACTTTCTTTTTTTCAGAATTATATAATTCCTTAGGAACTAACACTATATTTTCAGATTGAAGAATACAAGTTATATGCGACTTTGCATATATTTGTGTCATAAAACCCGATAAAAACTTATGAAATGGCTCTTTTTCGGAAAAGTTTTTTTCATTAAGTCCATCAAATACATATTCACCAATTAATGATATTTGCTTTGATTCTGAGTAAAACTTAATAATATTTAAACCTTTACTACTAAAAGACAAAACAAAATGTTCTTCTTTGTCTTTTAACCATACATCAGGCAAGGAGAAAAAGAAAGTTTTCCGAAGCATTTTTATTCCCAATTGCCATCTGTTGTTGGCTCTGTCATGCTTCCAAAACGAAGTCCGTCTTCCTTATCTATATTATGTGATTCTAAGTCTAAACCTTTCAAGAAGTATTTATTAGCAGCAAAAGTTTCGATTACATTAACAGTAACATTACCTTTTACGGTTGTACCAGCATTCATTTCAAACTCAACTTTACCTGAAAATGGAATGTATTTTACATCAATAGGTTTAAAATTAACATTTTTAAAAATAGAATCCTTAACTACAGCGTAACCAACAGTATCAATAATTTGTTTTGTAAATGTTGTGTCATTGGGGTCAGCTTGCAACTTAATAATCGGAATTTTTCCATTTTCAATAAAATCTATTAGTGTGTCAAAACTAGCAGTGTATTTTCCATGTACATTTCTATATGCTATTTGCGCATCTCTAATGTTTTTTAATCTTTCAACTACTATGTCTTTTCTGCGACTTTGTTCTTGTTTAAATTTAATTGGACCTCTAATTCCATCAAGAATTAACCATGCAAGAACAAGACTAATTGCAATTAATCCAAATTGTATAATGCTTCTTTTTTTCATTTTATTGATTTTTGAATACGATTATTATATTTTTAAATGTTGCAAATTTAAAGTTTTTTTTTACACAACTACATTTAATAAATATAGTTTTAATGATAAATTTTATTCAGAACTTCAAATTAAACGAGATTAAATACTTTTTTCAATGTATCCACATAATCCAACTTTTCCCAAGCAAAGAACTCAATATTTTTATAGTATTTTACTTTCCCATTTTGCGTGCGTTCGTATGTGTGTTCATCTTGATAATAAACTTCAACTTCTTTAACATAAGTATCTCTACCAAAATGTCCATAAGAAGCTGTAGGTAAAAAAACTGGGTTAGTTAATCCAAATCGTTTAATAATGAAGTATGGTCTTAGTTCAAAAACTTCTTTAATAATTTCAGCAATTTTACCATCGCTCATTATTGTTCCGTCTTGATTTTTAATTTTTGCCGTTCCAAAAGTATTTACATAAACTCCAACTGGGTCAGCAACGCCAATTGCGTAAGCGGCTTGAACAAGTACTTCTTCTGCAATACCAGCAGCAACCATATTCTTCGCAATATGCCTCATAGCATAAGCTGCAGAGCGATCAACCTTAGACGAGTCTTTACCTGAAAATGCACCACCGCCATGTCCACCTTTTCCTCCGTAAGTATCTACAATTATTTTTCTACCTGTAAGTCCAGTGTCTCCATGGGGTCCACCAATTACAAATTTTCCGGTTGGGTTTACAAAAAGTTTAATTTTGTCATCAAAAAGTTTATTAACTCGCTCAGGCAATAGTTCTCTAACTCTTGGCAACAAAATTTGTTCAATATCTTGTTTAATTATGCTTTGCATTTTGTCATCGCTAGCAAATTCGTCATGCTGCGTAGAAACGACAATAGTATCTATTCTTACAGGCACATGTTCATCATTATATTCTATTGTAACCTGACTTTTAGAATCTGGTCTTAGATAAACCATTTCTTTGCCTTCTTTTCTAATTGCAGCTAATTCTTGTAATAAAATATGTGATAATTCCAATGCCATTGGCATATAGTTATCCATCTCTTTGCAAGCATATCCGAACATTAATCCTTGGTCGCCTGCTCCTTGTTCTTCTGGTTTGATACGGGCAACCCCTTGGAAAATATCGCCACTTTGTTCGTGAATTGAAGATATAATTCCACAAGAATTATAGTCGAAACGATAATCAGGTTTTATGTATCCTATTTCTTTTATTACTCTGCGAGCAACATCTTGTACCTCAACATAACCTTGTGTTCTCACCTCACCTGCAAGCATAACAAGACCTGTTGTAACAAGTGTTTCACACGCTACCTTAGAACTTGGATCTATTCGTAAAAACTCATCAACTAAAGCATCGCTTATTTGATCTGAAACTTTATCAGGATGTCCTTCAGATACTGACTCTGATGTAAAATAATATGACATAATATATGAAATTTAAAAATACAAAATTAAACAAATTAATGCTATTACAACAGCTCATACTAGCATAATTAAAA
>CAZKDV010000113.1:0-6560 GCA_964551645.1 uncultured Bacteroidales bacterium
ACCCAGGACCCCATCCTTAAAAGGGATGTGCTCTACCTGCTGAGCTACTGAGTCGGGGGTGCAAAATTACTACTTTTTTCTTAATTACAAAAAAATCTTTAAAAATATTTGACTTTTTCTTAGATATGCTTAATAATCAATGAGTTTGATTTGACAAAAAAATCATTAAGGACACAAAAACAAACAAATATTGGTAGTAAAATCGTAATATTGCAGTTTTGAAAATCATATATTATGTTAGAAAAGAAAGTAGTAATTATTACAGGAGCATCATCAGGTATTGGCAAAGCATTGGCTTATGAGTATAAAAATAGACAATGCAAAATTGTACTTGCTGCAAGAAATATAGAAAAATTAAATGCAATTATCGCCGACATTGCAACTTTCGGAACTGAAGCAATTGCAGTGCAAGCAGATGTTAGCATAGCAGAAGATTGCGAGAGAATTATAAACAAAACAATTGAACATTTTGGCAGAATTGACATTCTTATCAATAATGCGGGCATCTCTATGCGTGCTTTGTTTTCCGAACTTGACATGCAAGTATTTCATCGCTTAATGGAAACAAATTTTTGGGGAACTGCTTATTGCTCCAAATTTGCTCTACCCTACTTGCTAAAAAGCAAAGGCTCAATTGTTGGAGTTTCATCAATAGCAGGATACCAAGGTTTGCCCGGTCGCACCGCTTATTCTGCATCAAAATCAGCAATGCAAGGTTTTTTAGGAGCATTAAGAGTTGAAAATATACATACAGGATTACATGTTTTAATAGCATGTCCGGGATTTACAGCATCAAATATTCGAAAAACTGCTTTAGACAAAAAAGGAAATGAACAAGGAGACAGCCCTTTAGAAGAAAAAAAACTAATGACCGCAGAAAAAGTTGCTCTCAAAATAGCAAATGCAGTAGAAAAAAGAAAACGCACATTAGTATTGACCCCTATCGGCAAATTAACTGTTTTTCTCAATAAATTTATTCCTAAATGGGTTGATAAACAAACCTATAACACTATGGCAAAGGAAGTGAACTCACCCTTCGGTAAAAACTGATAATAGTTTGTATTGTACACGAGAAAACATTTTATTATTCGTCGTCATTTTGTTTTGACTTTGAGTATCTGCCCAACTTGCCAAAGTAACGAATTTCAAAGGTAAACTTCAATCAAAAAATAAACTTTAAGTTTACCGAAAAACATTCAATTTTTGCCTATCTGGTAGGCAAATAAGCCATTTGCTCCGTCATATAACAAAATAGACTATTATAGACTGTTTTTGATTGTTTTCAAAAATTCACTTGCAACTTGGCACAGTAGCGTATCTTGGAACACTTTACAGCCAAAACACTACAAAATTAACCAAAAGTATAAGTTTTTATTTTATTTTTGCAAATATTTAATTTATGAAAAGCACTCTAAAACATATAGCATTATTATGCTGCATTATATTAACAAGCATTAAAAGTGATGCACAAACAGCAGTATTTGGTTTTCAATTTGAGCCAATTACACCAAGTGCTATGTTCAGAATTAAAACTACAACTATTGAAACCGAAAATGTTGTTTTTTCAATTAATCCCAAAAGTGGATATGCTTTTGGAGCTTATTTGGCAATCAACATTTCCAAGCGATTTACAGTCGAATCGGGCATTAATAGCATAAATAGAGACTTTTCTATTTTAGCCACCGAAAAGGCTGAATCTCACTTATTGGAGTTTAGTGTTGTCAATTTTGAACTTCCCTTATCTTTGACCTATTATGTTCGATTAAGCGAAAAACTATTTATGGGACATACACTCGGTATTTCGTTCCAAATCCCTCCTTCGCACTTAATTAGCCGAGAAAATTGGATTGGAACACAAGGCGGCAATTCAGTATTTGAACAATTATCAATTCGCAGATATTGGATTGTGCCTACATATAAAGGCGGAGTTGGTTTAGAATATAGAACCGAAAATAGTGGCTCATTTTATGTTGGTCCGACATATCATTTATTTTCGCCTATTTACAGCACAAATATATCATATCGCAATGATGGTATAGACGAACATTTCAGAACAAAACCTATTGGTGATTTTTTTGGAATATTGTTAAGATATAATTTTGCTCCAACTCCTTTTTTGCATAAAAGCAAGAAAAAGCAATAAATTATTTTTTCTTTGCAGTTTTTAAAACTAATAAATTCATCGGATTTGCTTGCAATCCGCTTACATTTTTTCGGACAAAACGAACTACTTGGTCATAATACAAAACAATTGCAGGCGAATCGTCCATAACAATACTGTCTAAATGGCGATATGCTTCGTATCTCTGTTCATCATCAATAATTTGAATTGCCTGTTCGTAAAGCTCATCAAATTTTGAATTTTTATAATGAGTATAATTTGGACCGGAAGGTGCAAAATAGTTGCTATAAAAAAGAGATAAATAATTTTCGGCATCGGGATAATCAGCTATCCAGCTTGCTCTAAAAAACTGCACTTTGCTATTAGCCGTCATTTCTCGCAAAGTAGCGGGCGGAGTAACATCAATACGAATATTTATGCCAAATTTTCGTGCTTCGTGCTGAATAAATTGACAAATGTCAAGATATGCGGAAGTTGTTGTAAGCAAAATTGGGGGCAGCCCTTTTCCGTTAGGATAACCCGCCTCAGCTAATAAACTTGATACTTTTTGAGGATTATAATTATATCCATAAGTGCTTGCACTCTCAAATCCAGGCATAAATGGAGGCACAAAGCCATAAACCCCCGGCACTCCAATAGCATTACGCAAATATCGAATCATTTTTTCTCTATCAAAACAATACTGAATTGCTTGTCTAACTCGCTTATCGGCAATGGCTTGGTGATAGCCATCTGATAGCGGATCAAGCTGAAATCCTAAATACTCTGTATTTAGAAAAGCTTGCGTTTGCAAATAAATATCATTTTCAAATTTTGGTTTCAAATTGCCTTTTTTATCTAATAGTGCATCTTTATAAGAAGCATCAATACCCGAAATTAAATCAATATTTCCTTTCAGAAAATCCATAAATGCAGTTTGCTTATCAACTATAAAAGTAATGTTCACAGCATTAAGATACGGCAGTCTGTCTCCATTTGCATCTACTTCAAAATAATTTGGATTTTTCTTCAATACTAACTTTACATTTTCTTTCCAATTAGCAAACTGAAAAGGACCTGTTCCTATAGGATTTTTTCTAAAATCCTGACCATAAAACTCAAGAGCTTCGTGTGGCACAACAGAACAATATTGCATTGCCAACAAACCTATGAAAGGCGGAAAAGCAGTCTGTAATTTAATTTGAAAAACAGTATCATTTATTGCATATAAAGCAGGTTCTCCTTTTGAATCAATTAATAAATTTTGGAAAATCCAAGTTCCCGGAGAAGCTGTTTTTGGGTCTAAAATTCTTTTGAACGAATATACAAAATCAGAAGCAACTACTATCCTATTTGGAGCTAATGATTTATCGGCATGAAAATACACATCATCTCTCAATGTAAAAGTGTAAGTTTTGCCACTATCGGTAATTTGCCACGACTTAGCAATGCAGGCTTGAATGTGCAAAAGTGAGTCAAACTGAACTAATCCATTAAAAACTTGATTAACAGCCCAAATATTTGCCAAACTTCTTGCATAAGCAGGATCTAATGATGTAATGTTTGCTACTTCATTATAGTTGAATATTTGCATATCCTTATATTTATCAACAGGAGACACACAAGATTTGAGCATTAATGCGGAAATAAAAAAAAGCAATATTGTTTTTTTCATACTTCAAAAGTTAATTGGTCGTAAGCCAAATACACATTTTCGGGTAGCTTTGGTTGCACTTCGCTATATTTACCCAATAAATGACTTATATGCGTTAAATAAGCATAATTTGGTTTTGTTAGTTTAATTACATCTAAAGCCTGATTTAGTGTAAAATGCGAATGATGCTTTTCATTTCTTAATGAATTAATTATCAACACATCAAGACCTTGCAACAGATTTATTGAACTTTCGGGAATAATGTTAGCGTCAGTTATGTATGCAAGATTATCAAAACGATAGCCCAAAATTGATAATTTACCGTGTTTTACCGGAATTGGGATTATCCGAACACCATTAATACTAAAAGGAAGATGTTCAATTGTTTTTAATTCAAACTGAGGCACACCCGGATATTTTTTGATGGCAAAAGCATAATCAAAATATTTTTTTATCACTTCAAGCGTTGAAATGTTGCCATAAACAGGCATATCTTTTTTTTGAGAAAAATTATACGCTCTAACATCGTCTAAACCAGCAATGTGGTCGTGATGAGCATGAGTAAGTAAAACAGCATCAAGTTTTTGAATATTTTGCCTTAACATTTGTGTTCTAAAATCAGGACCTGCATCAATAACAAAACTTTGATTATTAACTTCGATATGCAAAGATGTCCTCAAACGAACATCTCTTTTGTCGTCCGACTTACAAACACTACATTGACAAGTAAGAACCGGTACACCTTGCGATGTGCCAGTACCAAGAAAAGTAATTTTCATTTAGCAAATTTACATGAAATTAGTATATCTAATAAAGTAAAATGACAGATTTAAATATAACAGCACATTTAAAAAGTCGTTATTAATTTGTATCAAACTTTAATGTATTAATTAACAAATAAATATTTTTCACTTACTTAAATTCAAAAAAGATTTATATTTGTACAAAATAAACTATAACTTTATTCCATTATCGTAAAACTAACGAGTATTTAGCGAACAAAATAGAATAATGTTTATTAATTAAGTTAAATGTAATGTAAGAAAGATGCTGAATAAAACAAAACATACAATCATAAACGGAGATAGTCGTCAAATGAGTGAACTCAGAAACGAGAGTGTTCATTTGATTGCAACCTCTCCTCCATACTGGCAACTAAAAGACTACGGAACAGAAAATCAAATCGGTTTTCACGATGATTATGAAACATACATTAATCATCTAAATTTAACTTGGCAAGAATGTTATCGGGTTTTACACAAAGGTTGTCGTCTTTGTATAAATATCGGAGACCAATTTGCTCGTTCGACTTATTATGGTCGTTATAAAATTATTCCAATTCACACCGAAATTATCAAATTCTGCGAAATGATTGGCTTTGATTTTATGGGACAAATTATTTGGCAAAAAGTTACCACCATGAACACATCGGGAGGTGCAAGTATTATGGGAAGCTATCCTAACCCAAGAAATGGAATTGTAAAGTTGGATTTTGAATACATTTTGTTGTTCAAAAAGCAAGGCAACGCACCTAAACCTACAAAAGAACAAAAAGAAAACTCTGCGATGACCAATGAAGAATGGAATACCTATTTCAACGGGCATTGGTATTTTTCGGGAGCAAAACAAGATAAACATTTGGCAATGTTTCCTGAAGAATTGCCACATCGTTTGATTAAAATGTTTTCCTTTCCGGGCGAAACAGTTTTAGACCCATTTATGGGAAGTGGAACAACAGCTTTGGCTGCAAGAAATTTGAATAGAAATTCTATCGGTTATGAAATAAATCCAGAGTTTATTCCGATTATAAAAGAAAAAATTGGAATATATGATGTTTTTATGAAAGTTGAAACTGAAATTATAAAACAAGCTAAATTAAATACTGATTTTGAAAAGCGAATAAAGGACTTACCTTATCAATTTGTGGACACACATAAACTAGACAAGAAAATTGACATTAAGAAAATTCAATACGGCTCTAAAATTGACGCTAAAAGTTCTGGGAAACGAAAAGAATTTTTCTCAGTTAAGGAAATTATAAGTCCAGAGCTTATTCGTTTAAATAACGATTTAATTATTCGTCTGATTGGTGTTAAACAAAATCCTGAAATCAATGGAAAAGCAATTGAGTATTTAATCAATAAAGTGCGTGGAAAAAAAGTATTTCTAAAATATGATAAAGTGAAACACGATAATGATAATAATTTAATGGCTTATCTTTATCTCGAAAATAAAACTTTTATAAACGCTCATTTATTGAAAGAAAATTTAGTATTGGTAGATAATTCCATTGACTTTAAATATAAATCTAAATTTAATTCAATTTTAACTTTATGAATGAAATTCAACGAAAAATACTGGAAGTTCTAAATAACGAACATAATAATCCTAAAACAGCAGACCAAATCGTATCCGAACTAAATTTACCATTTGATAGGACTAATGTGTCTATTCGAAATGAAATAAAATATCTTAGAAGATATTTTAACCAACTTATTGGTAGTAGTAATGAAGGGTTTTTTATGATTACCGAAAAAGAAGACTTGAATGTTACATTGAGACATTTGAAAAGTAGATTCAGAGAAACTAATTTAATTGTAGATAAATTAAGAGAAAACTTCAATAATCAATAAATCAATGGCTAAAAAAGAAATCAAAAGATACTCATTAGAATTTGGCAAAAAGGAAAAAGTCCTCAATTACGCCACACAAACTTATCAACTTTCTCGTCCAAATAAAGTTGGTACTGTTATGGCTTTAATCAGAGAATGTCAGCCAAATACGATTGAAGAATGGGAACAATGG
>CAZKDV010000114.1:0-6160 GCA_964551645.1 uncultured Bacteroidales bacterium
TTATTAGCCGAAATAAATCTTCAAATTCATATTAATTAAAAAATTTTTTCATAAATAGTTAAGTTAAGTATATTTAGATATTTGTATTTTTAAAAAGATACATACTTTTGCTTTTTATATAATTATAAAAAATTATGGATATAGTAATAGCAGGAGATGGTGAAGTTGGATTTTATCTTGCAAAACTTCTCTCTAAGGAAAATCATAATATTACGATAATTGACCCTAAAACTGATTTTATTAACTTAGTTGAGAACGAAAATAATATTCTTGCAATTTCAGGAGACTCTACATCGGTAAAGGTTCTTAAAGAAAATAATGTAAAAAAAGCTGATTTATTTATATCGGTTGTGCATGATGAGCGAACTAATATTATTACGGCTATGCTTGCAAAACAGCTTGGGGCAAAAAGAACAATTGCAAGAATATCCAATCCGGAATATCTTGATATTGAGACTACTAAATTTTTTAAATCAATAGGTATTGATAATATTGTATGTCCAGAACGAATTGCTGCTGAAGAAATATTGTCTTTACTTAATGCCACAGGTGCAACAGAAATTGTAAATTTCTCACAAGGACAGTTGAGTTTGATTTTAATAAAAATACAAGCTAATTCTCCTTATGCAAATAAAACAATTGCCGAAATTAATGCTATTAATCCAGAACTAATATTTAGGTGTGTAGCTGTTCTTCGGTCTGACAAAACTATTATGCCAAAAGATTCAGATATTATTTTGCCTCATGATTTGGTATATATGGTTGTGAAAATCAAAGAAATTGATAAAGCAATAGAAGATGCAGGAATTAAAAAATTTTCTGTTAAAAATGTTATGATAATTGGTGGAGGTAGAATCGGAGTGAAAACAGCACAGCGTATTGAGAACAAGATGAATGTAAAGTTGTTTGAGATTGATAAGCAAAAAGCCAGAAGATTGGCTAATACATTAGAAAATACTTTAGTTGTTAATGCAGATTGCAGAGATATTGATTCTCTCGAAGAAGAAGAAATTGGACAAATGGACGCTTTCGTTGCATTGACAAATTATAGTGAAACTAACATTATTGCTTGTTTGATTGCAAAAAGATATGGAATTAAAAGAGTGATTGCATTGGTTGATAATGTTGAGTTTATTGGAATAGCTCAAAACATTGATATTGATACTACCATTAATAGAAAGCTGATAACTGCTAGTCATATTGCAAAATACACTATGGAAGCAAAAGCAGCATCAGTAACTTATTTGCAAGGAATTGATGCTGATGTTATGGAGTTAGTTGCAATGCCAAATTCAAAAGCAACAAAAAAACCAATAAGACACATAGGCTTGCCTGAAGGTGCAATAATTGGCGGAATAGTTAGAAATAAAATTGGACATATTGCAACTGGCGATTTTCAAATAGAACCTTATGATAATGTAATAGTTTTTGCACTTCCTTCAGCTTTTATTAAGGTTCAGACTTTGTTTAGCTAATACTGTTATGAGCAAACAAGCATTGATTAAAGTTTCCCTAGTTGGAAAATATCTCGGAATGGCTTTGATAGTTAGTTCCGTCATGATGTTGTTTTCAGCTTGTATTGCACTTTTGCATAAAGAACAAGAATACTTGATGTTTGTTTATAGTTTTGCAATAACTTTTATTATTGGTTTTGTATTAGTTTTTTTCAATAACTATCAATTTAGTCATTCTATTTCAATTCGTGAAAGTATCGCCATAATTTTGTCTTTATGGTTTTTTGTTCCACTATTTGGAATGTTGCCATTTTATTTAGCTTCTCCAATCAATTCAATAACTGATGCTTTGTTTGAGTCGTATGCAGGATATACAACTACAGGTTTCACTAATCTTTCAAAATATTCTTTAATCCCTCGTTCCATAATTTTTTGGCGAGTGATTATTCAGTGGCTTGGTGGCATGGGTTTAATGATTTTTATTATTGCATTATTTCCTAAGGTGAAAGAAGGAGAATTGAAAATATTTTTTTCTGATATTCAAGATAATACATTTCGCCCACTATATAATAAAGTAACTACTACGGCAAGAATACTGTGGTTTATATATTTAGTTTTTACAATTATTGGTTTTCTTGCTTTATATATTGCAGGTCAAAATTGGTTTGATGCATTAAGTTTTTCATTATCTTCGGTATCAACAGGAGGTGGAGTTCCATATAATGGGAATATAACACATTTATCAATTGGAATTAAGTCAGTTATTGTTGCTTTAATGTTTATTGCTGGTGCAAATTATGTAATTGTTTTTCAAATTATTGCAAATAAAAAAGTATTGCGTAGTGAAGAGTTGAGAATATACTTAGTTGGCTTTTTAATAGTAGCTACTGTGTTGATAATAATGCAAGGTGCTAAACATCAATTTAATTTTGAAATTATTTTTGAAACAATATTTAATACTGTATCATTTTTGAGTACAACAGGTTTTTATAGCAATGCTCATTTCGATTCGAGTATTCTTTTTGTTTGGTTAATACTTTTTTTCTTGATGTTTAGTGGCAGCAGTACAGGTTCTTCAGGTGGTGGTATGAGCGTTTATAGATTAATTGTATTAGTTAAAACATTATCACATTATATAAAAACTTTAATTCACCCACATTCATTAATTCAAGTGAAATTCAATAAAGAAGTAGTACAATTAAAAGCCATTAATCGGATTTATGCTTTTTTTGTATTGTATATTATAATTTTTCTTCTTGGTTCGATATTGCTTTCCGTTTTTGGATTTGATTTTAATAATGCAATTGGCTTTTGTGTAGCTTCTTTGTCTAATATTGGTCCGGGTGTGTTTTTATTGAATGGAAACATGGATTTATCACAAATACATTTAGGCTCAAAAGTGGTGTTGATTATATTGATGGTAGTTGGGCGAATAGAGTTATTTCCATTTTTAATCTTTTTTTCTAAAACATTTTGGAGAGCATGAGTCAGAGAGATTTTATCAAATGGGGTGTTGTTTTTAGGTCGTTTGGCTTTAGCATAACGCTGATTGGTTTGTTTATGTTGACGGCAATCCCATTTGCTATTTATTTCAAAGAAAATACTATTAATGCAATTTTAATTTCTGCTTTCATTTCAATTGGCATTGGGCAAATTCTTATCTATAGCAATAAAAGGAATAAAATTGAAAAGATTGGTCAAAGAGAAGCATTTCTGATAGTTATACTTACATGGTTTATGCTTGGATTGTTTGGGTCCTTGCCTTATTTTTTTACTCATTCAATTATTGGTTTTACTAATATGTATTTTGAAACTATTTCGGGTTTTACTACCACAGGAGCAACAATTTTGAATGATATTGAGGCTTTGCCTAAAAGTATTTTATATTGGAGATCTTTGACACAGTGGTTAGGCGGAATGGGGATTCTTGTTATTGTTATTGCTATTTTGCCGACACTAAGTTTTGGAATTACAAAATTATTTATTGCCGAGGCTCCTGGTTTGAGTGGCAACAAATCTCACCCTAATATTCGGCATACAATTTTGCGACTTTGGGAAATATATACCTTATTTACATTGTTGTTAGTAGTATTATTAGTTTTGGGTGGAATGAATTTTTTTGAATCAATTTGTCATGCTTTTACGACATTAGCAACAGGTGGATTTTCTCCTTTGAACTCAAGTATTGAAAATTATTCTTCATATATTCAAATAGTTATTACTATTTTTATGTTTATGGGAGGAATAAATTTTGTTATTCATTATCAATTAATCAGTGGAAATTATAAGCAAGTAATTAAGAATGAGGAATTAAGATATTTTATTTTTATAATTGGTGCAGTATGTATAATATTAGGTTTTATTTTATTTCAAAGCGGTGTTTATGCAAGTTTTGGCGAGGCATTGAGACATGGTTTTTTTCAAGGTGTTAGTATTATTACTACTACAGGTTTTGTTACGGCAGATTATATGAATTGGGCGCAAATAACATGGTTTCTGTTATTGTCTTTTTTCTTTGTTGGAGGCATGATTGGTTCTACTTCTGGAGGAATTAAATTTACAAGGCATTTAGTTTTAATTAAAAACATTAGGTATGAGGTCAAACGATTTATTCACCCTAAGGCTATTATTCCATTGCGTTTGAACAAGGTTCCAATTTCTGAGGATATAACTAAAAGTTTTTTTGTGATATTTGTTTCATATATATTCGTTTTTTGCATAGGAACAATTGCTTTGAGCTTTTTTGTTGATGATGTGAAAGAAGCAATAAGTGTTTCAATATCATGTCTTGGTGCAGTTGGGATTGCTTTTGGCAAATATGGACCCTCAGGTAGTTTTGCCGAATTACATTCAGTTGGAAAGTGGATATGTAGTATTCTGATGGTAGTAGGTAGATTGGACATTGTTCCATTTTTGATGTTATTAAATCGTACTTTTTGGAAAAAATAAGACTAAATAACCAAATGTTAGTAGAACACATACTCCAATAAGATTGTTATTTTTGCAAAAGCAATTTAATGTTTTTATGAGCGTAAAGCGAATTATCATTAGTCGTACCGATAGCATTGGAGATGTAGTTCTTACTTTTCCGCTTGTTCATATTGTAAAAAGCATATTCCCTGAAAGTGTTATTTTATTCCTTTGTAGCTCGTACACCAAAGAGGTTTTAGAGTATCATAAAGATATTTCTGAAGTAATTGAATGGGATTTGATAAAAACATTAGAATATCAAGAAAAAATTAAAGAGTTTGAAAAATTTCAAGCAGATATGATAATTCATGCTTTTCCTGAAAAAAGTATAGCACGAATTTCAAAAGAAGCTGGTATTCCAATAAGAATAGGTACTTCGCACAGATTATATAATTGGCTGTATTGTAATAAAAAAGTTAATTTTAGCAGAAAGCGTTCCGATTTACACGAATCGCAGTTAAATATTAAGTTGCTTAAAGCAATAGGACATAAAAATCATTATACTATATCTGCTTTATCTGATATCGATTATTTGAAAGATATTCCAAATACTTCGGAGTTTTTGCAAAGCATAATTGATAAAGATAAAATAAATATAATTTTTCATCCATTATCTAAAGGCAGTGCCAGAGAGTGGAATCCTCATAAATATATTGAGTTAGCCAATATGTTGTCTGAAAATAAGTACAATATAATTTTTACTGGAACAAAAGTTGAGGGAGATATTTTTGTACAATATTTAAATGAAATTTCGAGATCATATCATAATCTGGCTGGCAAATGTTCTTTAGGAGAGTTAATTCAAATCATAAATTCAGCAGATGCTCTTGTTGCATCTAGTACAGGTCCTTTGCATCTTGCAGCTATCATGGGCAAAGTGGCTATAGGAATATATCCTCCTATTCGTCCTATGCATCCGGGTAGATGGTCGCCGATAGGAAAAAATGTACATGTGCTATGTGCTGAAAAAACTTGCAATTCATGCCGTAAAACAACTTATTGTCATTGTGTTAATTTGTTAGAGCCTAAGCAAGTTGAGGAGATTTTAGAAAAAGTTTTTATCAATAAAATAACTTCTTAAATCTTATTAAAGAAACATCCATGATGCTAAAGAGAAGTATATCAATACTCCGCAAATATCAGCAATAGATGTAATAAGCGGTGCACTTGCAGTTGCAGGGTCTAATTTGAGTTTAGTAAATAAAAAAGGCAAAAGTAATCCAATTAAACTACCTGTCATTACTGTCAGCAGCATAGCAACAGATACAACTATAATTAGTTCAGGAGATCTGAAACTTGCAACTAATGCAGCTCCGGTAGCCATTGTAATACCTAATAATAGTGATACAATAAGTTCTTTACCTATTAATTTATACCAGTCGCTCATTTTAACATCGCCTACAGCTATTGAGCGAATCATAAGAGTGGCTGATTGCGACCCAGCATTTCCACCACTATCAATTAAGAGTGGTAAAAAGAAAATTAATGAAACAACTGATTTAATTACTTCTTCAAATTTAGAAATAGCAGCACCAGAAAATACATTTACAAAAACCAAAGCCAATAACCAAAAAATTCTATTTTTATATAGGCTGAAAATTCTCTCTTTCAAAGGATTTGCAACAGCTGCTTGGAATGAACCGAATTTATGAAAGTCTTCCGTAGCTTCTTCTTCATCAACATCCATGATGTCATCGACTGTAACAATACCAATAAGAATGCCATCGCCATTAACC
>CAZKDV010000115.1:0-6050 GCA_964551645.1 uncultured Bacteroidales bacterium
TAAATCTATTAATTTTGTATCGAAAACCTGTAACGGTTATTTAGGACGATACATTTTAATACTTTTTAGAATATACTATACATAACTGTTACGCCGACTGTAACAACTGCTGACATAGTCATAAGTTTAATAAGAATATTTAAACTAGGTCCAGAAGTGTCTTTGAATGGGTCTCCAACGGTATCTCCTATTACAGTAGCTTTATGGCTATCAGAGCCTTTTCCTCCAAAATTACCTTCTTCTACATATTTCTTGGCATTATCCCATGCACCACCAGCATTTGCCATAAATATTGCCAAAGCAAAACCTGTTGAGATAGCACCTAATAACAATCCGGCAATACCAGCAACTCCAAAAATTAAACCAACAATAACAGGTATTAATAAAGCCATTAATGAAGGGATTAACATTTCTCTTTGAGCACCTTTTGTTGATATTTCTACGCAACGAGCATAATCAGGTTCAGCTTTTTCTTCTAAAATACCTACAATTTCTTTAAATTGACGACGAACCTCATCAACCATTTTTTGTGCTGCACGACCCACAGCGTTCATAGTCATTCCACTAAATAAAAATACTGATAATACTCCTAAAAATACACTTACAATAACTTTGGGATTCATAAGATGTATTTCATATTGATATATAAAATCTACAAATGAAGCGTCTATTGCTAGTTTACCATTGACGGGTTGATCTAATATCTTAATAAAAATCATTCTAACTTCTTCAAAATATGAAGCTAACAATGCTAAAGCAGTTAAAGCAGCACTACCAATTGCAAATCCTTTTCCTGTGGCAGCAGTAGTATTTCCGAGAGCATCTAAAGCATCTGTTCGTTGACGAACTACATCTTCTAAGTGGGACATTTGAGCATTTCCACCTGCATTATCAGCAATTGGTCCGTAAGCATCAGTTGCTAATGTAATTCCAAGTGTTGACAACATTCCAACTGCAGAAATACCTATACCGTACAAACCCATATTTAAACCATCAGTGTGAAAGCTAAAATTTGTAGCAAAGGCATAAGATAAAGTAATTGCAATAACAATAATTGCGAGAGGAAAAGCAACTGAAACCAAACCTGTTCCAATACCGCTTATGATTACAGTAGCCGGTCCTGTTTGACTTGATTTTGCAATTCTTTTAGTAGGTTTATATGCTGAAGCAGTATAATATTCAGTTGACTGTCCAATTCCAATTCCAGCAAGGAGACCAACCACTATAGAACCCCAAATACCAACATAGTTTGGAATATTAAGAAAGTATAAAATCAAAAAAGAAGTAATTACTATTAGAACAGCACTAACATTTACACCAAATCCAAGCGATTTAAGTAATTGTTTTTGAGTGGCATTTTCTTTGGTACGAACCATAAAAATTCCGAGTATAGATAAGATAGTTCCCGCAGCAGCAATTAGCATAGGTGCAATTACTGCATTCATTTGTATTGTTAGCTCATCTTTCACAAAGGCAGCAGCTCCTAACAAAGAAGCGGCTAAAATTGAAGCAGCAAATGATTCAAACAAATCGGCACCCATACCTGCAACATCTCCAACATTATCGCCCACATTATCAGCAATTGTTGCTGGATTTCTTGGGTCGTCTTCTGGAATATTTGCCTCAACTTTACCTACAAGGTCGGCACCAACATCAGCAGCTTTTGTATATATACCCCCTCCTACTCTTGCAAATAAAGCCTGTGTTGAAGCTCCCATGCCAAATGTTAACATGATCGTTGTAATGGTCAATAACCTATATCCTTCAGATAATGCAGTATCAACTGGAACAAAAGTGTTTAATATTATGAACCACAAAGAAATATCAAGCAAAGCAAGACCAACAACAACAAGTCCCATCACGGCACCACTACGAAATGCAAGTTTAAGTCCTGTGTTTAATGATGTTCTGCAAGCATTTGCAACACGCGAAGAGGCAAAAGTAGCTGCCTTCATACCGAAAAAGCCTGCTAAGCCCGAAAATGTACCTCCTGTAATAAATGCAAACGGAACCCAAGTGTTTTGCACTCCCAAGCCATAAGCTAAAAATGAAAAAATAGCTGTAATAATAAGAAATATAATGATAACAATTTTGTATTGTTGGCGAAGGTAAGCACTTGCACCCTGCCTGACATAAACTGCAATTTGCTTCATCCTATCAGTGCCCTCACTAGCTTTCATCATGTTTTTGAAAAAGAACCAAGCAAAGCTTAATGCTAAAATTGATGCTAATGGTGTTATCCAAAAAATAGTCGGAATATTCATTATGACCATAGTAAAAATGTTTTAATTATTAAATAATACATAAAATCGTGCAAAGTTCTGAATTTTTTTTGTTTTTTTCAATAAAATATTTTCATTTTTTTTACTTATCTATAAATTTAGTTGTTTTGTATAAAGTAAATTTTAACTGAGACACATAAATACCTATAAGAGTTAAAGCAATGCCTCCATATTTTGCAATAGGCAATGTGTCTTTTAAAATAAAAAAAGAAAAAATGATAGTAAAAACAGGTATTAGATTCGTAAAAATTACAGTTTTAGTTGCTCCAATATGCTTAATCGAAATATTATATAAAATATAAGCCAAAATGTTGCCACATATTGCTAAAATCAGTATTTTGAAAACCACATCTATTGAAAGATGCAATCCGCTAATATTTGCAAAATCATTGACAAAAAAAACGGGAATAAAGTACATGAAGCCAATTACGGTTTTTAAAGAAACT
Organism: uncultured Bacteroidales bacterium; assembly: GCA_964551645.1. Taxonomy (GTDB): domain Bacteria; phylum Bacteroidota; class Bacteroidia; order Bacteroidales; family DTU049; genus CAZKDV01. The sequence goes on from CAZKDV010000115.1 coordinate 2,729, forward strand.
AAGTAAAAAGGAGCAATTTTCAATAATAACTTTTTTGCAATTATTGTGTAAGCTACACCCGAAAATACGGCCATAAATAAAAAAGCTAAACCCTTGAATGAGGCAAATACATGCCCATCTTTGTTAAAAACAATAATTATTACACCTGCAAATGAAACAAACAATCCAATATAATTCATAGTGCTAAGGTTTTCTTTAACGAAAAACCTCATTATAAATGGTAAAAAAATGGGAATAATAGCTACGATAATTGCTGCAATGTTGGGCGAAGCATGTTTAATGCCATTTACTTCTCCAATGTAATATAAAAAAGGTTCAAAAAAACTAAGGCTTAATAATAATAGTATATCAGTTTTTGTTAATGTGCGTATAATTTTCGAATGTAATATCAATGGCAACAATATGACTGAGGCAATAAGCAATCTTAAAAAAATAATCATGGTCGGTGTAAGTCCTAAATTTAACAATTGTTTAATCCAAACAAATGTAATTGACCAAAATAACATAGCCGATACAAGTCCTGTATAAATAAGTACTTTTTTCATATTTTTGCAAAATTAATATAAAGATAAATACAATGAAGATATTACCAATAATATTTGAAACTTGGAAAATTGATGGAGGCGTTGCATTTGGAATTATTCCTAAAAGTATTTGGAGCAAGCTGTATCCTTCTGACGAACAAAACTTAATTACAATAGTCAATAGGTCTTTGCTTATTGAAGTGAATGACAAAAAGATTCTTATAGACACAGGCTTAGGCAACAAACGAAATAAGAAATATTATCAATATAAATATATTCAATCTCCTATCTCAATTGAACAGACTTTGGCAAATTATGGATTTTCAACTGATGAGATAAGCGATGTGATATTCTCACATTTACACGATGATCATGTTGGTGGTGCCTCATATAAAGATGCTGAAACCGGCTTGCACTTAGAAGTATTTAAAAATGCAAATTATTACACTTCTTACAAGCAATGGAGATGGGCATTTTATCCCAACATGCGTGAAGCTGGTTCTTTCTTTGCTGACAATCTATTACCTCTTGAAAATTCAGGCAGATTACATCTTTTGAAAGAAGATGAACAAGCTTTGGCTTCAGACAATATACAATTTGAAGTTGTTAATGGACATACAGAAGGACAATTACTCACATACATATTTTTGAATGATAAAACTTTTGTTTTTGTGGCTGACTTTATACCATCAATTGCTCATATATCGCCACTTTACATCGCTTCTGTTGATATTTATCCTTTGGAGGCATTAAAAGAAAAATTAGAGTTTTTGGAAAGAGCCGCAACAAACAATTATATTTTAATTTTCGAACACGATTATCAAATTGAAGCATGCACTATAAGCAAAGGAGAAAAAGGGTATATAATTGATAAAAAAGGCAGTATTAAAGATTTTTTATAAACGGAAAGCTATTTGCTCTATTTGTCTAAATTAAAATAAACTAAGCACTTAAAATAAAAACTATCAATAATGAAATCAAATTTTATTCAAGAAATAAAGTGGAGAGGAATGATACATGATATGATTCCGGGAGTTGAAGAATACTTATTGCAAGAAAAAGGAGTTGGATATGTAGGTGTTGACCCTACTGCTGATTCATTGCACATTGGGCATCTTGTCTCAATAATGATGTTAAAACATTTTCAGCGAGCAGGACATCAGCCTGTCATTTTACTTGGTGGAGCAACGGGTATGATTGGCGACCCTTCAGGAAAATCACAAGAAAGAAATCTACTTGACAATAATGAACTTAAACAAAATCAGTCAGCTTTAAAGAAACAGTTAGACAAATTGCTTGATTTTGATACCAATCTTCCGAATCATGCAATCATGGTTAATAATTATGATTGGATGTCAAATTTTTCATTTTTAGAATTTATTCGCGATATTGGCAAACATATTACTGTAAATTACATGATGTCAAAAGACTCTGTAAGAAAAAGATTAGGTGAAGATGGAAACGGTTTGTCTTTTACTGAATTTTCGTATCAACTTGTGCAAGCAGCCGATTTTTTACATTTATATCAAAATCATAACTGCAAATTGCAAATGGGAGGCAGCGACCAATGGGGAAACATCACTACAGGAACTGAACTTATAAGAAGAAAAACTGGAGGTAGTGCTTATGCTATTACTTGTCCGCTTATCACAAAATCAGATGGAGGAAAATTTGGGAAAACCGAACAAGGCAATATTTGGTTAGACCCAACTAAAACTTCTCCATACACATTCTATCAATTTTGGCTAAATGTTAGTGATGAAGATGCTGAAAAATTTATCAAAATATTTACAATCTTAGACCAAGAAAAAGTTGATTCCCTAATTAAAGAACACCAGTCGGCACCGCATATTAGGACACTTCAAAAACAACTTGCACAAGAAATGATGCTGCTCGTTCATAACGAAGATGACCTCAAAACAGCAGTTGAAGCATCTGAAGTATTATTTGGAAATAAGACAATTGAGGCATTAAACAAATGGAAAGATACTGTTTTTAATGATGTTTTTGAAGGAGTGCCTCAATCAACAATAGCACTTTCATTAATAGAAAACGAAATCAATATAATTGACTTTTTAGCCGAACATACCAATATACTTTCTTCAAAAAGTGAAGCAAGAAGAATGTTAAAAAGCAATGCTATTTCTGTAAATAAATCAAAAGTTAATGATTCTTCTATAATTAACGCTAATTCACTTTTAAACAATAAGTATATATTAGTGCAAATAGGCAAAAAAAATTATCATCTTGTTCGCATATCATAAAAAATAAAATAAAATGGAACTTTTAACAATACAAATACCGTGGATTGAAATCCTTTGGATTTCAATAGGTGCGATATTTGTCATAATGGGACTTATCGGTTGCATCGTCCCAATAATACCTGGTCCACCCTTGAGTTTTATTGGACTTTTGATGTTACAACTTAAAGAACACTCCCCTTTTACATTAAGTTTTATGATTATTTTAGGGACTATTGTTCTGGCGATTACGATAATTGATTATGTTATGCCATTTTGGTCAGCAAAATACTTTTCCTCTTCAAAATTAGCTATACGACTAAGTATGTTAGGTTTATTGTTCGGAATGTTCATATTTCCACCTTGGGGATTTATTATTGGAAGTATTTTGGGAGCAATAATCGGGGAATTAGTCATAGGTAAAAAAGAAATTCAAATATTCAAATCCTCATTTGCAACAGTATTAGGCTTTGTTGTATCAACTATTATTAAAGTCTTGCTGAGTGGATATATGTTTTGGTTATTTATAATAAATATTTATTAGCAAATATTATAATA
>CAZKDV010000116.1:0-5997 GCA_964551645.1 uncultured Bacteroidales bacterium
GTGAATGTATATACCTGACATTTTATATTGAATAGTTATTACAAATATATTGCATAAAGCAAAAAAAAAGGAGGTCAAAAAAACCTCCCTTTTTCTTAAATATTACTTTGTTTACTTAACTATCATTTTTTTAGTTACACTATTATTTCCAGCATTGATAGTATATAAATAAATGCCAGGTTTAAGCATACTTCCGTCAATTGTAAATCTGTGTTTTCCAGCTTGAACGCTTCCTGCATCTTTGCTATATACAGTTTGTCCAAGTATGTTCATTACTTCAATTGAAAGAGTTGTAGGTACTTCAATGCTAACATCAATAGTTGTTTGTCCTGAGAATGGGTTTGGATAGTTTTGTGATACATAACTCACCGGATTTTCAACTTTGTCAACAAATGGATTAATTACAAAATCAGATTCTGTAAAGCCAATTCCTTGTATGTAATAGTGAATAATTGGATCACCGAGTGGGTCTCCAGTAGATGTTGGGCTTACATATACAATAGGTATGTTGTAGAAGTCGTTATCAAACATAATAATTTCTGAAGCGTTCATGTATAATGCAGCTCCGTCAAGCATTGTACCTTGTGTGAAGTTTTTTGAACCAGTACATAGGTCAGTATTAATATCTCTACCCCAAGCTTTAACATCCGGAATAATATTTTCTTCAATCAAACCGTCAATTGGGTCAGTGTCAGTCCAAATTGCAAAAATTTTATTTCCGTCATTGCTTTTAGCAAGGTGGAAACGATGATCCAATGATAAGTCTCCAAACTGTCCCATTTCTCCTGTAGCAACATATTGTACTTCTGTTTGTAGAGTGTCAACATATTTAGCATCCCAACCACCATCGGCAGTGGTGAAAAGGTTAAATATTTTTGTTGGCTCGTACAGATAAGTGTAGCTAAGTGAGTCTGGGTCTTCAGAATAACCACCAATCATTGTTACTAATAAGTTAAGTTGTCCGTCTTTATCAACTACGCCTGGTATTTCTTTTTCGCTTTTGGTGTAGCCGTAGAAGAAAAATGGTCTAATTCTATTTGTGTCAGCTCTTAATGGCCATACATAATCTTTTAATTCCTTGATTGTGCTAAAATCATATATAGGCATCATGTCCCAATTTTTACCGGTATCAGTAGTTTTCCAGATAAGTGGTTGAGTTGATAAGTTAGGAGAATCTTCAGAAATTTGTCCATTAACCCATAAATAACCAACTTGTCCATCATCGCTAAATGCCATACCATACGGTTGTACAGGTGGCATACCTTCAACAAATTCGGGTTTTAACTCTGTTGTTTCGTCAAATTCAAACTTTTTGTCACTTGCATTCCAAACAAATTTGAATATTGAATAATCAATGTGTGGATAGTCAGGGGCTTTGCCATTTTTTTGACCCAACACAAATAAATCTCCAGTTGGAAGTGCTGAAAGTCCAGTATTAACATGAAAAAGTTCAACTCCTTCAGGTACTGGTATTTCTTGATAATGCATATTGCTTCCGTCAATTTTAGCACTTGCAAAGAAATTTGCTATAAAACCGCTACCTTCTGTGATTGGACCGGATGCAACTGCGTATAAGTCATTATCTCCTGCATATCTGAAGAATGTACCACCCGGATATCTCAATAGGTGAGAAGGATCGTCTGAAACAAACACAACAGAATCCCACGAATTGCCAAAATCAGAAGACATGCTTACTTTAATTTCATGGCTAGTGTTGCCATAAGGACCACCTGCTCTGTGAGTATAAAAAATCGTTTTTGTTTGGCTATCAACAGTTAGTTTTTTTCCTGAAAGCAGGGTATAAGCATTTCCTGATGAAGCAAAAGGAATTGAAGCATTTTGCTTGTTGAAAGTAAAGTTTAAAGGCAGCGTACTTTCTTTGTAATTATCAATGATTGCCTTTTCTGCCATACTTCTCGGAACTAGCTTTGAATTAGTAATTTCCATGTTTTGAGCATAGCAAGTTACTATAAGCCCAAACACAATTAAAAAAGAGATAACTTTTAATTTCATAGTATAGTATTTATTGGTTAACATCTGCAAATATACAAAAATGTTTAACAAATATAAATTATTATTGCTTTAATATTTTTTGTGACGATTTGAAGTTTGCTGCTTCAACTTGAATAACATATAAGCCAGTAGCAAAGCTATTAATGTCAATATTGAATGAATTGTTGCCTCCGCTAACTGAATGTGTAGCATTATATACTTTTTTGCCCAATATATTAAAGATACTGACATTTGCATCAGTTTTGATAGGCGAAACTATATTTAGTGTTACAAAATCGCTTGTTGGGTTTGGATATACTTGAACTGAATTAATTGTATTGTATTCAGAGATGTCAGCACTAGTTTCTCCAATATGGCTTTTCAATACACGAATGTAAATTATTGCATTTTCATTTTGTTGATGTTCGGCTCCTGTTCCTGTTCCGAGACCAGGCAAGTCGTCCATTTGGAAAATAATATGCACATAGTCGTCAGAAGTATTTGACATTGAGGCAAATACACATTCAGAAAATTCATGAACTATGCCACCTGTAATTTCAGAAAAATAACTCCAGTTTGCACCTCCATTTTCTGATTTGCTTGCCCAAATGTGTCTGTAATAAGCATAGTTTGGAGCTCCGGTATTTATGTTTTCATTTAAATGTGCAAAAGTAACAAACATGTGATTGTTTTCATCTATGGTTAGTTGAGGCTGAGACACAAGCCCGTGATTACCATAATTTGCTATCTGATTAAAATCGTTAAATTCAGGGTACAATTGACCATCTCCATCTATATCTTGAATCCAAGCAACAACTCTTCCTGCTAAAATCATAAATTCAAGATCCATGTCATCATAAACGCCATAATCTTCATTCCAATAAGCAACATAAGATGCAAATGGAAACCATGAGTATGTGCCTGCTTCGGGATCATCAACAACTACTCTTACTACTCCAAAAACTGCATGTAATTTTCCGTCATTGTCAAATTCTACATCTAATAATCCATCGGTGGCATAAGTTGAATCAAGTGGAATGTTGGTGTCAAATGTAAATGGACTTGGGTGTTCGAAAATCAAAATTTTATTCCAAGTTTCGCCACCGTCTATTGATTTCATAATAAAAATATCACTCCAAGTGTTTCCTACTATAAAAGCTAGTTCGCCATTTTGTGGACTTGCCCATGAATATACATCAGCGTTATATGATAACTGTCCTGATTCAAAATCCATTCCGGGAAGAATTTCGTGTGTCCAAGTTGCACCAGCATCAACGGAACGAGTATAAATTATAGGATTTTTCATATTTTGGTAGTCGGAATAGCTAACTGAAAGCAAGTGAATAGTATCTCCAACTGTAATTACTCTGGGCCATGTGAGTTCTGCTCCTTCAGGTGCTTTGATAATTGTTGTAGTCCATTCGCCAGTGCCTTTTTCTTCTCTTGAACTCATTACTAAGTCGGCAACACCGTCATGTGCCACTACTATTTCTCCCGATTTGAAAGGAGAATAGCTACCCCAGCCAGTAGTTTGTTCTTCAATACGACCTGTTGGCATTGGTCCCCATGATGTTCCGTCAAAATAATTATATCCTGTTCCTCTGTTTGAAAAGTTTCCTGTTCCGGTAATCCATGTTGCACCTATGGTTTTATCTTCGTATAAATGAATTCTATTATCAATACTTTTGTTGGATTGGGCATCGTATTGTGTCATGCCTATTGTGTGTTCCTTAAAGCTTTTATTTGTTACATAAGGATTTTCCAATGTTTCCAAACCTACGGTATTTTTTTCAGGCTTAACTATAGATGCTTTTACCGCATAATTTTTCAAATCTTTTGATATTAGCGGTGCCTGCTGCTGTGAATATGCACTAACAAAAAGTATGTTGAGTACAATTACAATTACAATGAGTAAACTGTTTCTTTTCATAATTTATAATTTAAATAGATTAATGATTGCAAAAGTAGTATTTTTTATTAAAATTCCAAAAACAAGTTTGAAAACTATAGTTCATATTTTGTAAGTATTATTATTTGTAATTTTGCAAATTCAAAAAAATGCTTTATGCTGTATTTAAGTGTCGTTTTTGCTTTTTTTTATTTTCTATTGTCGAATGAAGAGCAATTTAGCTGTATTGCTTGAAAAACAGCAAGTATTTAATGTTAATTAATAAATCAATATGAAAAAAAAATTACTTTTAATGATACTTGATGGTTGGGGAGAAGGAAAACAAGATCATTCCAATGTTATTCATAATGCAAACACCCCTTTTGTCGAAAGTTTACATGATAATCCAGAATGGAAGTATTCAAAAATTAATACTTCTGGCGAATGTGTTGGTTTGCCCAAAGGACAAATGGGAAATTCAGAAGTCGGACATCTGAATATTGGTGCAGGACGGGTTGTTTATCAAGATTTTGTAAAAATCAATAAATCTGTTGAAAACAATGAGATCTCCGAAAATATTGAGCTAAATAAGGCATTTGCTTACGCAAAACAAAACAAAAAGGCAATTCATTTAATAGGTTTAGTAAGTGAAGGCGGCGTTCATTCGTCAATTAAGCATCTTGAAAAACTTTGTGAAATTGCAACTTTGGCGGGTGTAAACGATATTTTTATACATGCCTTAACAGACGGACGAGATACTGACCCATATAGTGGAAGAGATTTTATTGCAGGTTTAGAAAATAATATTAGTTCAACTAATGCTCGCATTGCAAGTGTTTGTGGCAGATATTACACTATGGATAGAGATAAAAGGTGGGAGAGAGTGAAAAAAGGATATGATTTGATGATACAGGGAATTGGAAAGCCATTTACTTCTGCAATTGAAGGTATTGAAAGTTCTTATGCTGCAAAAATAAGTGATGAATTTATAGAACCAATTGTGATTGTTGATGATGAGAAAAAACCTATTGCTACAATTCAAGAAAATGATGTGGTGATTTGCTTTAATTTTCGTACTGATAGACTTAGAGAAATAACTACTGTTTTAACACAAACAGATTACTCTGATTATGGAATGAAAACACTTCCTTTGTATTATTTAACGATGACCAGATATGACGAACAGTTTAAAAATGTTCATGTGATTTTTGATAAGGATTTTTTGACTAATACTCTCGGAGAGGTGATTTCAAAAAATGGGTTGCGACAAATTCGTATTGCAGAAACCGAAAAATATCCTCATGTAACTTTTTTCTTTTCAGGAGGTCGCGAAGAAATGTTTGAACATGAAAACCGTATTTTAATTCAGTCTCCCAAAGTTTCAACTTATGATTTGCAACCTTCAATGAGTGCGTTTGAAGTGAAAGATGCTATAATTAAAGAATTGGAGCAAGAATCGGCTGATTTTGTTTGTTTGAATTTTGCAAATGCTGATATGGTTGGACACACTGGAGTGTATGAGGCTATTAAAGAAGCAGTTGAAACAGTTGATATGTGTGTGTCAGAGATAGTTCCGATTGCTCAAGAGCACGGCTATTCGATTATAATCACTTCCGACCATGGAAATGCCGATTATGCAGTTAATCCTGATGGTTCGCCCAATACAGCCCACTCTTTAAATCCGGTACCTTTGTTTTTATATGACCCAAGTGTGAAGTCAATATTGCCAACGGGAAGGCTGTCTAATATTGCACCTACTATATTGAAAATTATGAATATTGAGGTTCCTAACATTATGGATCCTAGCTTGATTGAGGAATAAGATTGTTGGGCAAATAGCGAATACGCAAAGTTAGCCTTAGCTTATTGCTTCAAAAACTCATATTGATAAACTTTAGGCTCAATTTTGTCAGCGAGCTGTTTGAGGTTTTCTCTAAGATTGCCAATCAAGTTCGTATATGTTTCGTCAGAGCTTTTGTTATTCATTTTGCCTGCTTTGTTTCTGCCTTGAAAATGTTCTCTGATGTCATAGAGTGAGGCATTCACATTGCAGTTGGGTTGTTGGTGATAGTGTTTCCAAAGTTCGCGTCCTGCATCAAAAACGGCTCTTGCTTCGG
>CAZKDV010000117.1:0-5673 GCA_964551645.1 uncultured Bacteroidales bacterium
GAATATAACGATGAAAGATTTCCGACATCATTACAATTAGGCTGTGCATTTAGTGCATCAAAAAATGTTGAATTAAGCGCAGAGATTGAAAAAGACATTCAACACAAGCCTTCATTGAAAACTGGAATTGATTACAAACTATTTGATACATTTGTGTTGCGTGCTGGCATTGCAACAAATCCAACTCAAGCTGCATTTGGTTTCGGATTAAACTTAAATAGTTTTGTTATTGACTTTGCCAGTTCATATCACGAAGTTCTCGGTTTTAGCCCTTCAACAGGAATTAGATATAGATTTAATTGAAAAGTATGAATTTGCATATTGCTAAAATAATATTACTTTCAATTACTACCTTATTTGTAATTAAATGTGTTCATGCTCAAATTCCAGACACAACAATAATTGACAACATTATTCAAGATTATCTTGAAGAATTTACCGAATTTGCTGAAAGTGATGTCGATTTCACGGAAATTATTGAACTTTTGGAACAATTGCAAAAAAACCCAATAAACCTCAATCGTGCAGATGCAAACCAGCTTCGAGCCTTGCCGTTTATGTCTGAAATACAAATATCAAATTTGTTAAAACATAAAGAAATCTTCGGGGAATTGGCAACAATATACGAACTGCAAGCAATTGATGGATTTGATATGGAAACCATACAAAAAATATTGCCTTATGTTGTAGTTACCTCCGATTTGTCTAAAAGAAAAACATCAATCAATGATATACTGCAAAATGGCAAACATCAGGTATTCATTAGGCACGCCCGAATTTTGCAAGAACAAAACGGTTTTTCTGAAATTGATAAAGAAGATTATCAAAGCAATCCAAACTCGCGATATCTTGGTAGTCCTGACAAAATATATGCAAAATATAGATTTACTTACTACAATAGTTTAAGTGTCGGCATTACGGCTGAAAAAGACGCGGGAGAAGAGTTTTTTAAAGGAAGCATGAAGCAAGGCTTTGATTTTTATTCTGCCCATATTTGGATGCGTGATATTGGCATATTAAAAAGTTTGGCAATTGGAGATTATAATTTATCCTTTGGACAAGGAACAAGTTTGTGGACAAATCTTGGTTTTGGAAAATCATTTGACATTGCAAGCATGAAGAAAGCTGGCAGAGGAATTACGCCTTACACTTCTGTTGATGAAAACGCTTATATGCGTGGCATAGCAGCATCTTATGCTTTAGGTTCATTTGAGCTATATGGCTTTTATTCCAATAAAAACATTGGAGGAGGAACATTCTCAATTCCCTCAGACACATTAGACAAAGAAGAATATTATATCACATCTCTTAACTCTAGTGGTTTACACAGAACTCCAAACGAATTAGCCAAAAGAAAAAGCATAAATGAAGTTTTATACGGAACAAGATTAGAATACACCTCATTCAGACTAAGCACAGGAGCTACTATTTACAATACTTCATTTGGGTTTCCATTAGACAGAGACTTGACATTGTATAATCAGTTTGAATTTAATGCACAAAATCTTACGGTTGCATCAATAGACTATAGTTATGTGTATAATAATATGAACTTTTTTGGAGAAGCATCGCGCAGCGATAATGGAGGAATGGCATTTTTACAAGGGCTTTACTACACTTTGTCAAAAAATGTCAGTTTAGGATTAAACTACAGAAACTTTCAAAAGGAATATCAATCAATTTATGCAAGTGCATTTGGCGAAAGCAGTAAAGTTAATAATGAACACGGTTTTTATTCCGGAATTGATATTAGAATAAATCCAAAATGGACTTTTAACGGATATGCTGATTTATTTAGTTTTCCGTGGATGAAATATCAAATTGATGCACCTTCACACGGAAACGATATGTTGGCTCAATTAACGCATCGTTTTTCACGAAACACACAATTTTCTTTTAGATATAGGAAAAAAATGAAATATGCAAACACTTCAAATAATGAATTTATTAGAAGTATTGAAAATACTGAAAAATCGAATTACAGAATACATGCGAGCTACAAAATAAGTCCTTCAGTTTCATTCAATTCAAGAATTGAAATGCTTACATATCTGAAAGAAAACAATATGCAAACCGGATATCTGATATATCAGGATATTATATTAAAACCAAATCAAATTCCATTAAGCATTACTTGTCGCTATGCTCTGTTTGACACACAGTCGTATGATGAACGATTATACGCACATGAGCATGATGTTTTGTACGCCTATTCAATTCCAGCCTATTACTACAAAGGAAGCAGAGCATACATATTGCTTAAATATTCAATTAATAAATACATTGATATTTGGTTTCGTTATGCCCAAACATTTTATGCAAATAAACAAACTATTGGCTCAGGCTTAGATGAAATACAAGGGAATTTAAAATCCGAAATAAAAACACAAATCAGAATTCGTTTTTAACATAAATTCTATTCTTAATATGAAGAAAAAAACACTTTCAATAATTATTCCTGCCTATAACGAAGCAAAAACCATACATCTAATTTTGGATAAAATTTTGGAAGTAGAATTGTTGAATAATATTGAAAAAGAGATAATAATTATCAATGATGCTTCAAAAGATGATACTAAATTAGCTATTGAAACATATATTGCCTCATGCTTAAATGAAAACATAGTGTTATATAATCAAGAGAAAAACAAAGGCAAAGGTGCGGCTATTAGAAAAGGAATTGAAATTGCAAGTGGCGATTATATAATTATTCAAGATGCTGATTTAGAATACAATCCTAAGGAGTATAACATATTATTGAAGCCTATGATAGATGAATTTGCAGATGTAGTTTACGGTTCAAGATTTATTGGCGGAAATCCTCATAGAATATTATTCTTTTGGCATAGCATTGGCAATAAATTTCTCACTTTTTTATCTAATGTATTTACAAACCTCAACCTGACGGATATGGAAACATGTTACAAACTGTTCCGTTCTGATATTATTAAAAACATTAAACTTAGAGAAAACAGATTTGGCTTTGAGCCCGAAGTAACTGCAAAAATATCTCGTATTCCAAAAATTAGAATTTATGAAGTCGGAATTTCTTATTATGGTCGTACTTATGAGGAAGGAAAAAAAATAAGTGCAAAAGACGGTTTTAGGGCGATATGGTGTATTATAAAATATGGCTTGTTTAAATCAAAATAAGCGTATAAAACAAAAAACTTTTTTTCGACCATTTATGAATTTCACTAAGTTATTGATAACTTTTTGGGTTAATTTCATTATTGCTCCGCTATATAGATAACAAAAATAGCAAATAGGTCAAAAGGAATAAAAACACCTTAATAATGAATGATATTCCCAATTTGTATCAATTTTTTAATCCTCCAATAATATCATCAATACTGCCAAATCCATGTTTATCAAGATAGTTTTTAATACCCGAAACAATTTCAATTGAAACTGCCGGATTTACAAAATTTGCTGTTCCTATTTGTATGGCACTTGCTCCTGCCAAAAAGAACTCTATTGCATCATCTGCATTCATTATTCCACCTAAGCCGATAATTGGAATTTTAACAGCATTATATACTTGCCAAACCATTCGCAATGCAATAGGCTTAACGGCAGGTCCTGACAAGCCACCAACAATAGTAGATAATTTTGGTTTTCGGGTGTTAATATCAATCGCCATTCCTAATATTGTATTAATCAATGAAACGGCATCTGCACCTTCATCTTCAACTGTTTTGGCAATTTCGGCAATATTTGTAACATTAGGCGATAATTTAACTATCAATGTTTTAGGATATACTTTTCGGATTTCTTTGGTAATTTGAGCTGCCGAACTGCATGAAGTTCCGAAAGCCATTCCACCTTCTTTAACATTTGGACACGATATATTTAGCTCAATAGCCGGAATATGCTCTAAAGTTGATAATTTTTCGGCAACCACTACATAATCATCTATTTTTGAACCTGATACATTAACAACTACATTGGTTTTATAATGCTTTATTTGTGGATATATTTTGTCTATAAAATAATCTATTCCTTTATTTTGCAAGCCCACAGAATTTAACATACCTGAAGGCGTTTCTGCCATGCGAGGATAATCGTTGCCTTGACGAGGCTCAAGTGTTGTTCCTTTAACTATTATTCCTCCCAAATCGTCAATATTGATAAAGTCTTCAAACTCAATTCCAAAGCCAAAAGTTCCACTTGCCGTAAAAATGGGATTTTTGCAATACAAGTTTCCAATATTTACATCTACTTTTGCCATAATTTATTTGTTTATCCACTCTTCGATATCGGTAACATAAAAAACAGGTCCTTCTGTACATGTACAAACATTTCCGGAATTAGTTTTAACAACGCAACATAAACACACTCCAATTCCGCAAGCCATAAGATTTTCGAGCGAAACTTGACAAGGAATATTTAATGACAAAGTTAATTTTCCAATAGCTTTGGTCATTCGTTCGGGACCGCAAACATAGATTTGAGAATATGACCTAAGATTATTTTTAATAATATCATGCTGAGTAACAAGTCCTTTTTGCCCTTCGCTACCATCTTCTGTCATAATATGAACATTCCCAAACTGGCGATATTTATCAAAAAAAACAGTATCACTTTTATCTTTTGCACCTAACAAAATATCGGGAATAATTCCTGTTTTTTTTAAATATCTTGACAAATATAAAAGTGGGGCAGCACCGCACCCTCCGCCAATCAGCAACACATCATCATTTGGCGACAATACAAATCCATTACCCAAAGGATAAACAACATTTATTTTATTGCCCACCTCTAAATTAGTTAATGTTCGAGTTCCTTCTCCAATGATTTTAATCCATAAAGATAATTTTTGAGTTTCTTCATCCCAATCATGTATGGAAAAAGGACGACGCAAAAAAACTTGAGGATTATTTTCAACAAGCAATTCAATAAATTGTCCCGGAACAATTTTAGGTTTAGATATAGTTTTACACTCTAAATACAAATGTGTATTTACAATATCCTTTTTAAGGACAATTATGTCTTCTATTCTTTTTTTACTTGTGTTTAGCATGGTCTATGCTTACTCTTCTGTTTTTTCTTCTGTTTTATTATTTTCCTCAGCTTTCTCTTCTTCAAAAACCAACATATCATTTTTTTGAAGCAAATTATACCACGATATAATTTTTTTCATATCTGAAAGATAAACCCTATCTCTGTCATACTCAGGCAAAACTTTTTCAAAGAAACTACGAATTTCATTCTCTGCTGATTTATGACTAATTGCTTGTTCTCCATTTGCTTGTTCTTTCATATTTTTCAAAACATCAACAAGTTTAATTTCATCTGTTTCGGTAAAAACAATAATGTCAGCGATAGATGTAATTTTATTTGATGCCGATATTGGCTGTTTTCGTCCATCAATTAGAGATTCAGCAATAAAACCGCTACGACTTTGCGATAGCACTTTAAAAAGTCCACTTTTTTCTGATACAACAATAATTTTAGTAAAGTCCATAAATCAATTTTTTTTCAAAAATACACAGAAAATTTGAAATTCAAAGATAATAGTTTACCCCATTGAGCAATTTGCAAGACAAATAGAAATTTGCTCAATTCCACGAAGAAATTCGGATATTCAGCAATATTGAGTGATTTAAACTTATTGCTATGAAGTATAATGGTTTAAGAGCTTGGTGTTTGGGCGAGGATTATAGCAACAAC
>CAZKDV010000118.1:0-5633 GCA_964551645.1 uncultured Bacteroidales bacterium
TTCTGCCATCCAAGTTTGATTGCCAATTTTTACGGTTTTGTAGGTTTTGCCATCAGGGTCGGTACAGGATGAGGTGCTTACTCTATTGCTACCACCGTTATTTAGTGTTCCAAACAATTCGTTGATAATCTTATTGCAAGCTGCAATAATTGATTCTCTATCATTATTTATGTATACAGTTGCAAGCTTACCTTTCACCATAATCAGAGACTCCTTGTAAAGCAATTTAACTGAAATTGCTATATTTGACATGTCTGTACTTAATTCGGTTTTAAGAATATACTGGCAATCGGGTATCTTGCCAAGTTCAATTTTTGCTTTATCACTAATATACCCTTGTTCATAGAATGCTTGTAAATCAATCAGGGCATCAATAGATGGCATATCCACTGCCTGATACTGATTTGAGTTTGCAAATGAAATTGAAAGCTGGTCACGAACATACTGCATAGTAGGCTGAGGTACTGAATTTGTACGATCATACGCAGGCATAACATATATTTTTTCCTGCGCCAATGTGGTAAACATAATTAAAAACAAAATGAATGAAAAAGTTGGTTTCATATTATCAGGTATTTTATTTTTTCGGTTTATTTATTTAAAAATTTTCGACTTTCCTCGCTTCGTGGGTAAATAGTCAATTTTAGTCCTGGAGGCAACGCACAGAAAAGCCATTTTCCTTGTAGTTGTTGTAGTACATGCTGGCATCCTGAAAGTAGCTGTACATGCCCAGGTACCATGCGAGGTTGGTACCATACTCCGTAGATGACCACCAGTAGCCGATGCTTCCAATGTAGTAGAAATTCCCACTGAAGTAACGCCAACCGCCAAAAAGAGCAGAAAAACCGCTGCTGCCACCGTCTTTTAATGCATGATAGGCATTGCTGCCTTCGCCACCAACTTTGCTTAACAATATTTCAAATTCGCTTTTTGAAGGCAAATGCCAGCCTCTTGGACATGCTTTTTTCGCTGTTTCCCAATCGTATAATCTGCCATATTTACTGCAGTTAGAAGTATTGTTATCATAACACCAAGAATTACCAGTGCTGTAATTCAGGTTTTCTGCCATCCAAGTTTGATTGCCAATTTTTACGGTTTTGTAGGTTTTGCCATCACGGGTATCGGTAAAGGATGAGATGCTTACTCCTCCTCCGCCACCATTGTCATTGCCAAAAAAGGCAGCAATAATCTTTTCACAAGCGGTTTTTATCATCTCCTTATCATTTTTAACATATTGAGATGTGCTTTTGCCAGGTACCGTAACAAGAGTTTCAATCTCAAGCAAGCTTACTTCAAAGACAATGTCCTTATCATCGACAGCGATCTCTGTTTTCAAAATATATTTGCACCCCGGAATTTTGCCAAACTCGGTTTTTGCATCTTTGCTCAAGTAGCCTTCTTCGTAAAACTTTCGAATATCAATCAAAGCATCAAGCCCTATCATATCAATTGCCTGATAATGAGGAGAATTAGCAAAGGCACTTTTCATTTGGCTTCTGATATACAATTTCTGTGTAGCCTTTACATTGTTCAGTTTATCGTATGGTTCCAATACATAAATTTTATCCTGTGCAAACACCGATAAGGATGCTAAAAGAAAAAACACCAAAATTGCTTGTTTCATATTATTGTTTTTTAAATTTTTGAATAATTTCATTGGCAACATCAACAGCCATTTCTTTATATGCTTTTTCGGCAGCAGATTTATAACTTGTTGTGTGGATAGATGTTTTTTCAAAATTTTTGCTAAGTATCATATCCCTCTTTTTGTTTTTAACAATTATGTCTGAACTTGCCTTAACAGAATATGCAGTATTGTTCATGGATGTTGTGCGTTCACCGACTTTTTCAGTTGATGCTCTGATGATTATCAACAAATCAGCATTTTGGTCATCGTTTTTCATGATATAGCCCGCCTGAATCAGTTCGTCTACAAGTTCCATCTGAAAAGTTCTGCTTTTTTCATTAAAAATAAATTCTTCAACATCAAATGCAAAATTGTTTTCTAAGACAACATTATCACCAGTAACTCCGTTAACATTTTCTGTTTCCTTGATTTCATCACTTTCTATTTTTTCCTTGCTGGGCAATTCAATAGGTTCTGTTTTTAAAAATGGTATAGATAACGAGCCAAGTTTTTCTATAAAATTCTGATCTTTGTAATATTTATTTATTTTTAAAAAATTATTACTATCTTTACTTTTATTAATAGTATATTCTTTAATAAAAATATGACCTATTTCAGCGGTTCGATTTTTATGTAATATATTTATCTGTGTTGATATTGCAATGTGAATTTCATTTTCATTTATTGTGCGATCAACTGATATTTCAGCTTTGAATGAATAATCGACTGCCTCCTTCTTGCAATCTTCTTTTATAGTCATTAACTCATTGTTTTTAAAAGCAGAAATCATATGAAATTTGATATCCCTAATAAGTTCAGGTGGAACAGAATCGGATTCCTCTTTCTGAATGATTTCAAATGAACATGTATCCGTTATATTGGTATGGATACGAAGAATACTATTACATAATCTGTCATCTTTATTAATGTCTTCAATAATATCGTTAGTAATAATAGTGAAAATGACTTCCTGTTGCGCATTTAAGCAAATTATATTAAAGAAAAATATAATGAGTAAAATTATTATTTTCATATCATTAATAATTTATTTACTTTTATTAACTACAATTTGCTTATAGTATTCAATTTTTCTTTCTACAATCCATCCTTTCGGGTTTGTCATAATAATAAATTATTTTATTGAATTATAATTGCATCGCCTTCAGTATCAATCTTACCTGAAATTGACGGGGGCTTGAGTTTCCTTAATAATTTTATAACATTAAGTTGTATTGCTTCATAAGAAAGGCATTTGTATTCAACTGCACCATCTGTTTTTTTTGAAATATTTGTAATTCTAAAAACTTTTGAACTGTTAATAGCATTTTCAAATTCGTTCAGGTCATTGTCATTTTTATAGCACGAAGGCTTAAGTTCTATAGATATTTCTTTACCGTCCATAATGTAATTATAGTAAGTAGCTGTTTTTTGATACATCATATCATCAATTTGCTCAGAAATTATTTTTTTAATTGCTTCTTCAACCGCACCAATATTTGTTTTAAATTCGGCTGAAGCCATATAAAACTTGCTTAATATAAATGAATAAGTATGCGAATTAAATATATCAATTGCTAGTTCAACAGTAGCTTTATAAGTATTTTCATTTTTTTCAACACTTTTTATATCAATTCCTCTAACAACTATTAAAATTGAAGAATTAATTCTAGTCGTATTATTAACACAAAGCATCAATTCTCTATAAAAATTTAAATTTGTTGCATTTGAATCAAACATGCAGATAGGCATCACATCAATATTTTTCAAGGATAATATTTTATATTTATAATCTGCAAATGCAGATTGTAATCTTCTTCTTGTATTTTCAAATAGAGCGATAGTTTCATCATTTTTACTTCCAACAACTGGATGATATAAAACAACTGTATTTTCTCTGAAAAAAATGTTAGATTTTTCTGCAATATAGTTAATTAATACTTTATTTACTTTTGCACTTTCAGCATAAAATTTATATGCCCCTTTATTTTTTTCCTTTCTTTTAGTTGGCACAATAAAATCCTGAACAGGTATTTTCACTAAGCTACCAGCATGGTATATAAGCAAAGCACATGTTAAATTACTGTATTCTCTGCAGTAATTATAAAAAACAGCTTCTACAACCTTTTCTTTTGCTTCCAGAACTAATGCGTTGTAATCATCTCCATATAGAATTACAGGTATTGGAAAACTATAATCTTCATAAAATTTTTCTGCTTTCAAATCATCAGGGATAATAGTTTCATCCGTTTTTGAACTCTGCTGTTTTGACCCTGCTTCACTCATTGGAAAAACAACATTTTGTTGTGCATTTAGATAATAATAGCAAGACAACAAAATAATAAACGATAGAATTGATTTTTTTTTCATGATAAAATTCCTCCAAAATTTAATTATTATTGATATTTGATTTCTTGTGTTTTTTCACTTTTTCTTGTATAAAAATTCATATTATAAAACGCACCAACAATAAGAGTTGGATTTTTTGTAAATGTATTACCTGAATAATTATTATCTATTGCCCAATACTGCCTCATTTCTGCGTACATATTGAGTGTTTTGGTTTGTGCAAGCATTTTAAAACCGCATCCAGCATAATTGTTACCATTATAATATTGTTCAGTAATTTCTTTATAACTGTTCAAATAATTATCACTTTCATTAATATACATATAATTTAGTTGCAAAGATGTAGATATTAGCAAGACTCCAATAACAGGTATCTCTTTCTGCAGATAGCCAAACTGGTAACCAGTACTTAGATTTACTGTTTGAAACCTATAATTTTCGTTATTTTTTTCTATATTGTATGGTCGCCAATAAAAATCTGCAAAATAACTATGCAAGTATTTTTGCTTTCCACCAGTCATGTATTGTCCTTTCAGAAAATTTCTCTTTAATCCAATATGCAAAAAACAATCGCCGGCAAAAGGCATTTTTTGCACGTAAAAACTATCAACAGAATGCTTGATTAAAGTATTCCAATTGAAAGGATCCCAGCCAATAATAATTGGATTAAAGTCAACAATAATCTGAGTAAACTTTAAATCTTGGGCAAACTTTCTTGGTTTTGAATGTACAACAAATCCAGATTGTCCGGTTGTTGACCAAGTTCTTTCGGAAACTGTGCTTCCATCAAATGTAAATTCTCCAAAAATAGCAACATCTAATGAGTCCGGTTTACTTAGTAAACTTACTGGCAAAATATGTTGGGATTTTACTGCATTTGCAATAAACATCACAAAAACTAATAGGGCTAAGTGCTTTTTCATTTTAATTAAATTTTTTATTCTTCCTACTCATAAGGCTTTTCGGGTTACGCCCCCCGAAATATCCTTTTTCGGGGAAGGTCGTTTTTTTAAGTTGTAACTGAACTCAACTTCATAAAAACGGGGGGTCAGCCCTTTGTTTACCATACAAAAAAAAACAGCGTGGCCAAATTGCCTACGCTGTTGAGGTCCGACCAAGAACCTGTCTGACAAGTATGCAACGACCACGCCTTGACGTGGCGTCTTACTTACTATCCTGTCAGACAATTGAAATTTGGTCGGTTTCAACAACAGAATTCGGCTAAACGCTATATTTTATATTTTTTTTATTTTACATATTCATATTTTTAGTTAAACTATTTTTTGTTATTATTTTAATATTTCAATTTCTTCTTTAGTTAAGCCTGTAGTATTAATAATAATTTTAATATCAATACCGGCTTTTAATAAATTCTTTGCTATTTCAGCTTGCTTCAGCTTTTTTCCTTCTTCTCTTCCTTCTTCTCTTCCTATTTTTCTTCCTATTTTTTCGCCTTTTTTTATCCCCTTCTTTTCGCCTTTCTTTATCCCTTCTTCGTACTTCGTATCTAATGAATTTTGCAGGTCTCTATAGTATTTCAAGCTATCTTCATATTCCTGGCGTTCCTTTTGTGAGAACTTTGCAATTTCGGCGGCTTTAAAAAGCTTCTCAAATATGCGTTCCTGCAACGCTTGTGGCCGGTTTTGCAAGTCGGGTAAAT
>CAZKDV010000119.1:0-5514 GCA_964551645.1 uncultured Bacteroidales bacterium
TCAATTATTACAAATATGATTCTAAAATAATGTTTTCATCGGTAAGACATGCTGAACATGTAAGAAATGCCATAAACATTGGCGTTCACACAATTACCGCTCCTTGGAAAATAATTAAACAACTTACAGAAAATACCTTTACAACAATTGGAACCGAACAATTTTTCACACATACAAAGCTAATTACCATGAAAGTGAAAAATATAGTTCGACAAGAAAACCCTGTTGTTACATTAGATGAAGATATTTTAGCTGCAATTATAAAAATGACAGAATCAGGACTTGGAGCAGTTAGCGTAGTTGATGACGAAGGAAACATCAAGGGAATTTTTACTGACGGAGATTTAAGGCGTTCACTCAAGACATACGGAAAAGACATACTTCATAAAAAAATGTCAGAATTCAAATTTAATTATCCTATATGCCTTGACGCAGAAGCTATGCTTGATGATGCTGTCCAAATTTTTAAAGAAAAAAATATTGATAATATCATTATTACTCACCAAAATAAACTATTTGGCATGTTAGACATACAAGATTTGGTGAAAATAAATGTTATATAGTGAGTGAAATTATTGACATATTCCGTTCAAACGGTGGCGAATTACTAACTTCTACATCTGATTTCAAGAAAAAAACAGATAGTATTCAAGGCATTTTATTTGACTGGGATGGAGTGTTTAACTCTGGAGAAAAAAATAACAACTTTGCTTCTACTTTTTCCGAAGTTGACAGTATGGGTATTAACTTACTACGATTCTCATATTGGCTAAAATTAGGTAAAGTGCCAGTGGTTGGTGTAATTACGGGATTAAAAAATGAAGCAGCATTTGAACTATCAAAACGAGAGCATTTTAATGTTGTTTATTTCAATTTTAAAAATAAAACTGAAGCAATTGAGCATATAGAGCAAAATAACAATATCAAACCCTCCGAAGTTCTATTTATCTATGATGATGTATTAGACATTCCTTTAGCTCAAAAATGTGGAATATCTATCTTAGTTAAACGATTTTCCAACCCCTTGTTTATCAAGTATGTTAAAGAAAGAAAATACGCAGATTATATAACAGGACAAACAAGTGGCAACAACGCTATTAGAGAAGCATGTGAACTCATTATGGGAATTGCTGAAAGTTACGAACTTGCTCTTGACGAACGAATAAAGTTTTCACAAAAATACCAACAATATCTTCAAGAAAGAGATTCAATAAAATGTAAATATTATTATAGAGCAAAAGATCAACTTATTGAAACTTCATATTAACAGAAGTTTATTGCTTAAAAAGACTTAAAACAAAATGTAAGTTATCGCAAAAGTTATTAATTTTGAAGAAAAATTAATAATGATTGCCATTGGAATAGCTGGCGGAAGTGGTTCGGGAAAAACAACTGTTGTAAAAAAAATAGTACAAGCACTACCCGAACACGCAGTGAGCATACTTTCACAAGATGCCTATTACAAAGATTGTTCTGAACTTACAATTGAAGAACGAAAACATGTCAACTTTGACCACCCCGACTCAATTGAGTTTTCTCTATTAGTGCAACATGTCAAACAACTTAAACAAAGCAAGAGTATTGATATGCCAATATATTCTTATTTAACTTGCTTACGCTCTAAAGAAACTATAAAAGTTTATCCTCGACATGTAGTGATAGTTGAAGGAATTTTAATTTTTACTTGCGAAGAATTAAGAAACAATCTAAATATGAAAGTTTTTGTAGATGCCGAACCTGACGATAGACTTATTAGAGTTATTAGAAGAGACATAGAAGAAAGAGGCAGATCTTTTTCGCAAGTGCTTGAGCATTATGAAACTTTTGTCAAACCTATGCACCACACATTCATTGAACCAACAAAACGATATGCTGACATAATAATTCCTCAAGGCGGTTCAAATATAGTTGCAATTGATATTTTAACTCAATATATAAAACAGACACTTCAGCAGTAACATATCTTACCAACTTCAAGTTAAATAAAATGAAAAAACAATCACTCACAATAGAATATTCGAGCTTTCAATCAATAAAAAACTTAGATAACGAAAGTCAAAAGCTAATTGAAAAGTGTAAAGAAGCAATAAAAAAAGCATATTCACCTTACTCAAAATTTAGCGTTGGTGCTGCTTTACTTTTAGATGACGGAACAATAATTGAAGGGAACAATCAAGAAAATGTAGCATATCCATCAGGCTTATGTGCCGAAAGAGTTGCTTTGTTTTATGCCAGTGCAAAATATCCAAATAAGATTGTCAAAAAAATTGCTATAAGTGCTAAAAAAAATCATTCAAGCCAAAAAACTCCAATAGTTTCTCCGTGTGGCGCATGCAGACAAGTAATGGTCGAAACTGAAATTAAACAAAAAGAACCTATAACAATTATTTTGTTTGGAGAAGAAGGAAATGGTATCATTTTTGAAAGTATAAATAGTTTAATGCCTTTTGCTTTCGATATTTCAAAAATTATCCAAAATGATTGAATTTTATGAATAAAACAATTTTAATAGCACTTGCAATTTTACTTAGTTTTTGCAAAATATCAGCACAACAAAATATTAATTTTACTGATCTTCCTAAGCCAGTTCAGCATTTTTTTCCTATAGTTTATCCCTTAGATGATAACATCAAAGTTGATTGGTATCAACAAGACACATTATTTGTAGCAAATTTTACTATAAAAGGTTTTATGACACAAGTTTTTTTTAAAGAAACAGGTTTTTGGGAAGGCACATTATGGACAATAGATTGCTTACAACTTCCTAAAGCTATAACAAACTATATTTCAAACAATTACTCAAGTTTTGAATGTACAGAATGCAAGCTCACTAATAATGCTTTTGACGAAAGAGGATACATAGTAAAAATAAAAAATGACAGAGAAAAAATAACACTTAAATTTAATTTAAGAGGAGAAATAGCAAATACAGTTAACATAGATAAAACAATGAAAAACTGACTGTTTTTATAAGATAATGACAAAAATCCAATTTTAGGAATATATTCTAAAATACAGAATACACTCATAAATAATTACATCATATACAATTAATTATCAGCCATTTATACACTTTGGCTTGATATTTGATATTACGCATGTGTTTTTATTAAAAGTAATATCATGATACAAACAAATAGCACATCCTTTCAATTGGAATTAACGAATAAAAACAATAACAAAACATATATGAAAACTATTTCATCAAAAATTAATTTATTAAAACATTGGAAATATTTACTTTTAAGCACATTGCTGGTTTTATTTTTACAACTTGCTAATGGACAAGTAGCCCCTACTCTACATGCAAATGATACAAAAGAAAATGGAGGAACTGGCACATCACTTACAATAGCAATCCCTGATAATGTGTCAACAGGAGACCTTATTATTCTAATATTTTCACAACAAAGAAGCCACAACAACTCAAATGATGGCTTTTCAACACCTACAGGATTTACCAAAATCAGAGCAGAACATGATGATGGTTTGTTCAATTTAAACCAAAGACCTGAAATTATTGCATTTTATAAAATAGCCACAAATAATGAACCGGTCACTTACACCTCTTCCGTATCACAGTATGGACTTGTAACACCCCGTTGGAAAGCTGTCGCCATGCGAGTTACAGGACATGATCCTACTGCACCTATTGTTGTTCACAGTGGAGATAACTCTGGTGGAAGTAATGTATCAACATTAACTCTTCCAAAAATTCAAAATGCTTATAATAATACTCTTCTGATTGGAGGAGTAGTGGCTCGCAGATTAATATCAAATTATAATGTACCCTCAGACATGAACATAGCGTGGTGGAGTGCCGGTAGTGGCAGTAGCGACAGCGATAGTAATAATCCTTCTTTCTATGGAAGCTATCAAATTGTTTCATCAGGCACAACAGGAACCAAAAACTTCTCTTGGATAGGAAATACCAAAGCTACTGGACTCATGTTTGGAATAGTACCAAATGTAACAAGTGCCGATCTTGCTATCACTAATATTCCAAGTAATCCAAATCCAACAAAAGGTAGCCAAATTACATTTACACTTACTGCTACAAACAACGGTTATAATAATGCTACTGAAGTAACAGTAAATAGTATATTACCTAATGGATATACTTATATATCTCATAATGCTTCTGTTGGAACATACAACAAGAACACAGGTAAATGGATTATTGGCAATTTGGCTAAAGACAATAGCGTAATTCTTAATATTACAGCCTTAGTTACTTGTCCTGGTAACTTAGAATATAATTTCACAACAAATATATCAGGAGAACAAAATGATGCTATATTAGCTAACAATAGTTATACTGCCAATGTGAGTCCTACTGGAGCATGCCCAGTAGTGGCAGTTGATGATTAT
This sequence comes from uncultured Bacteroidales bacterium, assembly GCA_964551645.1. Lineage (GTDB taxonomy): Bacteria > Bacteroidota > Bacteroidia > Bacteroidales > DTU049 > CAZKDV01. The sequence goes on from CAZKDV010000119.1 coordinate 4,372, forward strand.
GTAGAAACAATACAAGGAAGTCCTGCTGTATTTAATATACTAACCAACGACTTAGGAGACTTCAATCCTGCTTATTTTGGAACTTACAATATAGTTTCACAACCCTCATTTGGAAATATTTTAATTGGTGCAAATGGGCAAATTACATATATACCCAATGGAGATTTTTCAGGAAACGACCAATTTGAATATAAAATTTGTAGTATAGATGATCCTAGTCAGTGTAGTGAAGCATTTGTTAATATTCTAATAAATGAAGACATTGACAATGTATGTGTAGATGCTGTAAGATCAAAAATTTATTATTTACCCTTCCCCGAACATCCCGACTATTTATTAAAGTCATTGAGAAGTGCGGCAAGTCAAAATCCGAATCTGAATATCGTAAGAAGTGTACTAAGTATAAAAGTAAACTACCCTAAAACTATTATAATATATGACCATTGGGAAGACGGTTATGAAGAAGATATAACTGTTCCAAAACAATCTACCACTCAAATATGGGGAGATGGAAATCCTGATAACGGAGTTGCTCCTGGTTATCCAGATGATATCATACCAGCCGGAGGTCAAATTATCATTGACAATACATTTGATTATAATCGTAGTCAAATGCAATTACAATATGATGGTAAAGATAAAATATTTTCTAGCGCCGACATTGCTATTTCCAAAGTTGCAGGTAGTAATGCAGATTTTAATGTCCAAAATATAAAAACTGATGTAATTGATACAAAACGCTTTGGAAAATCATTTACAATTGGTTTCGGAGAAGATTTGACAGAAATAAGTACTATCCATAATGCTTTCCGTTATGTAGGCGTATTCATAAGAGCTTCAGAAGACAACACTTTTGTAGAATTAGATTATAATGGAGATGGAATTATTGATGTAAGCAAAACCTTAAATGAAGGCGAAGTGTGGCTATATGATGGCACCTCATCTACTCCTGGTTCAACTAGTTCTGATATTAATAAAAGTAACGACATTAAAGCTGGAGCAAAAATAATTGCCGACAAACCAATAGGCGTAGATATTGTTTTTGGTGGAATAGATAATTATGGAACGCGTAATATCTATATTTTACCTTCTAAATTTTACAGTAGCAAGTATATTACCCCTGTTCACACAACCCTTTCTGCT
>CAZKDV010000120.1:0-5493 GCA_964551645.1 uncultured Bacteroidales bacterium
AAAACTTAAATGTTACACTCGAAAAAGTTGCATTTACTAATTGAACTTAGCTTTTTGCTCTTTCTTTTTAAAAAAACAAAACTTTACAGCAAATATCAAACTCAAAATCCAAAAGAAGAAATACAACAACAAACGACAACAAACGAAAATTAGTCGTAAGTAAGTGCTTATTCTCCGACTTGCACAAAAAAGTCATCGTTATTTTGCTGAACAAACTTCAATCAATGTTAAACTTAAATTTTTAATCACCATGAAAACAAACATGAACAAAGTTGAATTAATCGGATTTGCAGGTATGAATCCAGAGGTACGCGAAATTAGTAATAATGCTAAAATTGCACAATTTTCATTAGCAACAAGCGAAAGTTATCGCGACAAAACAGGTGCTTGGGTAAATAACACATCATGGCATCGAATTGTATTGTGGAATAACATTGCTGATAAAGCTGCTGAAGAAATCAATAAAGGTGCAAAAGTAAATATTATTGGAAAAATTCAATATCGGACTTTTGAAACTGCATCTGGAGAAAAAAGAAATGTTACTGAAATTGTAGCAACGGAGTATAAAGTATTACCAAGAGAATAATTTTAATCGGACTCCCTTTTTTTCAAAAAAGCCATCTCATTATGAAGTGGCTTTTTTGTATTTTTGTAACAAAAACAAAAAAATGTCAGTAATTACAGAATTTGCTATGTTTCCAACCGACAAAGGTGATAGTGTAAGCGAATATGTTAGTCGAATTATAGAAATGCTTAATAAAGCCAAATGTAAATATCAACTTACGGCAATGGGAACTATTATTGAAACTGAAACTCTTGAAGACGCTCTTGCTGTTATCCAAAAAGCATATAGTGTTTTAAAACCTGATTGTCATAGAGTTTATTCAACAGTAAAATTTGATATTCGTAAAAATAGAGAAAATGGAATGATTGAAAAAATTAGCTCTATAGAGAATAAAATTGGAAATATTAACAAATAAAACAGAAACATTATGAGTCACTTAACAGAAAAAATGGAAGCTCCAGATTTTGAAATAAATGGAAAAACATTAAAAGATTTTAAAGGAAAAAAAGTAATATTATATTTTTACCCAAAGGATAATACTTCCGGTTGTACTGCACAAGCATGTAATTTGCGAGATAATTACTCCGATTTAAAAGCAAAAGGATTTATAGTAATTGGTGTTAGTCCCGACTCAGCAAAATCACATAATAATTTTTCCGAGAAACATAATCTTCCCTTTGAATTAATTCCGGATACAGAGAAAAATTTACTTAAAAATTATGGTGTTTGGGGAGAAAAAAAGATGTATGGGAGAACTTATGAAGGAGTTTTGCGAACAACATTTATAATTGATGAAAACGGAAAAATCGAAAAAATCATCAAAAAAGTAGATACAAAAAACCACTCCCAACAAATACTTTCTGCATTAGGAATGGCTTAAATAAGAATTTTATATTTTATTTACTTTGATTCTCCAACTGGAGCTGGAGGTTGTTCAAAATTAACAGGACTAACTCCTTTCTCTTTAAGGTGTTCTGCTGCTTCGCTTTTTTTCACTTGTCCTTCAGTATTTCTTGGAATAATAAATACTGATAACAAACTAAAAGCAAGTAAAACAATAGCTAATGTCCATGTTGATTTTTCTAAAAAATCAGCCGTTTTTCTAACTCCCATCACTTGATTGGAAGATTGGAAATTTGAAGCTAGCCCACCACCCTTAGAGTTTTGAACTAATACAATAAGTCCTAATAATATACAAGTAATTAATATTAAAACTGAGATAAAAACATAAGTTACCATAAATTCTAATTATTTTTGGTTTGCAATTTGTCAATTTGGTTTGCAAAGTAACTACTTTTTTCTGGATATTTAGTAATTAATTGTTTATAAATTTCAATTGCTTTTATTTTATTTCCTTGTTTTTCATATATAGTTGCAAGCGTTTCACTAATAATATCCAATCTGTCTTGAACGCTTTTTTCTGCTAAATCTCTATTGTCAACTTTTTCTTGATCTATCTTAACTTTTGGCTCTTCATTAATAAATTTCTCAATTTTATCTTTATATTTTTCTAAAGTAGTTTTTGATTTTTTCGATTCTTGATTATTTTGTTGTTGATTTATTTCTTTTAATCTTTCTTTAATAATTCGCATTAATTCTTCAGAACGGCTATCAGAATTTTTAGAAGTTGTTTCTTTTTCAGCCACTTCTTTTATATCCTCTTTATATGCTTCTTGTTGCAATTGCTCTTGTTCTAGTTTTTCATTGATTAATAGCTCTTCTGTGCCTTTTTTATTGCTATTGCTACTATTATGCTCATCTATTTTTTCAAAACTGTTCTCATTCAATGTTTTATGCGTTTCTTGTATATTTTCTTCATCTAACATTGCAATTTTATCCCCAATCATGGTGAGTTTTTGTAATAAAAAACTCCTATCTGAAAACATTAATGCAAGTTTCGATAATTGATTATTGTATTCAGTTTTATCATATTTTTTCAAATACATTAGTTGTATCAAACGCACATGAACTGAAAATGGATATTTTTTAACAAGGTCGTATATAGTTTTAGCACTTTGAGTATTAATAGTATTGGGATTTTCTAAATACCCATAAAACAAATTCTGTTGTTCCATATTTACCAATTTACAAACGATTTATTAAAAATGTCATCAACAAGCTCATCAACAATTTGATCGAGTAGAGTATCCTCAATAGCAGATAAATTAAGGCTACTTGAGAACTGTTGAAATCGAGAAAATTGTGATTCGTAATTTCTTTCGCTGTTGATTTTATTATAGAATTTAATCCTTATTCTTACAGTTATTTGTGTTAATTGTGCTATTTCATTTTCTTGTATGGCAAGTGGTTGCAAGGTATAATCTGTTATTTCTCCTTCAAAAGCCATATCTCCACCCGAATTAAGCATTATTAAGTTTGTTTGAGATAACATTCTGTCTTTCAGCTGGTCTGTAAGTTTTTGACTAAGCGTAGGTTGTACCAAAGTAGCGTTATTTTGAAAATATTTGACAGAAAATGTCTTTGCTTCTGTCGGAATATTCGCTCCGGTAAAAGAATATGAAAGTTTACAAGAAGTTAATCCAAAAGGGAGCAACAAAGCCACTAATGCAGGCAAAATCAAAAACCTATATAAATTCACTCTTTTCATGAATAATTATTATATATCAATATCAAAATTTTTAATTTTTCGATACAGCGTTCTTTCGGATATACCTAATTCTTCTGCGGCATATTTTCGCTTTCCACCATGTTTTTGAAGAGCTTTTTTAATTAAATCAATTTCTTTATCCAAGATCGAAAGATTTTCAACATATTCTTCAGGTTCTTGAATTTCCTCATCTAACTCGTCTTGATTATGACTAAGAATTATTGGTTCATCTGTGTCAAAATTAGCATGTGTTTGTGGTGAAGACATAGGTTCGTTAACTATCGGACTTGCAATTTCAGCAAGCATCTGCAACTGACTTCTATCAATGTTTTCTGATACTCCTGTTTTTTGAATTACATAGCCTAACAATTTTTTCAACTCATTTACATCATCACGCATATCAAACAAAATTTTATACAATATATCTCGTTCCGACATAGAAGTTGAAACATCTTGCCCTTTATATAAAACAGGTAAAGAAATATCTTCTTGTGGCAAATATTTTAAGAGAATTTGTTTGTCAATTATCCTTTCTTTTTCAATAATCGAAATTTGTTCAGTAATATTTTTTAACTGTCTTACATTTCCATGCCAACTATATGACAACAAAAGATTTTTAGCATCTTCTGACAATTGGATTACCGGCATGTGATATTTTTGTGCAAAATCTCCGGCAAATTTTCTGAATAAAAGAAAAACATCATCGCCTCTTTGTCTTAAAGGCGGAATTGTAATAGGAACAGTATTCAAACGATAATATAGGTCTTCACGAAACTTTCCTTTTCTAATAGCTTCTGGAATATTAATATTTGTTGCTGCAACAACTCTGACATCTGTTTTTATAACTTTTGAAGAACCCACTTTCATAAAATCACCTGTTTCCAAAACTCTCAAAAGCCTTACTTGAGTTGAAAGTGGAAGTTCTGCAACCTCATCTAAAAAAATAGTACCTCCATTAGCAACCTCAAAATAACCTTTTCTAGCTTCGTGTGCTCCTGTAAATGAGCCTTTTTCATGCCCGAACAATTCAGAATCAATTGTGCCTTCGGGAATAGCTCCACAATTGACAGCGATATATGTACCGTGCTTGCGACTGCTTAGTTGATGTATAATTTGAGGAAACACTTCTTTGCCCGTACCACTCTCACCTGTAATCAATACAGTTAAGTCGGTTGCCGCCACTTGAGTAGCAATATTAATTGCTCTTTCAAGAAGTGGAGCGTTTCCAATTATTCCAAATCTTTGTTTTATTGACAATAAATCCATATTTTTAATACAATTTTATAGTAATTAAAAATTGAGTGTAAAGTTAGCGAAAATTCTTAAATCGGGTTAACTAACACCTAAGTTTTAGTTTTTCTATTATAGCAAACGAAATGTCAGAATTTTATTGTTTAAAATTGTTTTAATCTTAATATTGTCAAATACTATACTCATTCTAGTATTTCAAAAAAATCAAACTATTTACACAAAACTCCAATATAACTATCAAAAGTTAGATTTTTAATTTTTATATAACAAACAAGTTACAAACGACAATACACCTTCTTTTTTTCCTACAAAACCCATAGTTTCAAATGTAGTTGCCTTTATGCTAATATCTTCAGTTTGTATAAGCAATTTTGAGGCAATAGTTTCTTTCATTTGCTGAATGTATGGTGCAATTTTGGGTTGCTCGATGCAAATTACACAATCAATATTTCCAATTGTATATCCTTTTTCTATGATCAGTTTATTTACTTTTTCAAGCAAAAGACAACTTGAAACATTTTTCCACTTCTTATCCGAATCTGGAAAATAATATCCAATATCATTTAATCCTGCTGCTCCTAACAATGCGTCCATAATTGCATGCACAAGAACATCAGCATCTGAATGTCCTTTCAAGCCTTTTTCATAAGGAATAACAATTCCGCCTAAGTAAAACTCTCGCCCTTGTTCAAACTGGTGAACATCAACCCCAATTCCTGTTCTAATTTTGCCTAAACTCACTTTCCAAGCTCTTTGAATGCTTCAAAATTAAATGTAAGCGTAAAACGAAGTGTGTTTTCAAGTGGGTGTTTTTGTTCAAGCGGTACGAGGTAAGAAAAATCCAAACCAAACACATTCATCTTAAATCCCGCACCAATTGTAAAGAATTTACGATTTCCTTTGTGAGGATGCTCATAGAAAAACCCTCCACGAATAGCAAATTGTTTGTCGTACCAATATTCTAATCCTAAGCCGTAGTTCAATTCTTTCATTTCTTCTTCAAATCCACCGGGAGCATCAGAAAATGAGCCCAACATTCCGCTTACTACCGAACGATTTGGGTCTTTTC
>CAZKDV010000121.1:0-5480 GCA_964551645.1 uncultured Bacteroidales bacterium
GCATAAATTGGCAAGTTTCCATTTTTCAATACTTTGCTCTTTTTGGCGTAGAACAAAACGCTACTTGTTACTCTTTTCATAATGTTCTTTTTTAATGTTACAAAATTAATTAATACGAGCAACAATATACATTGCAATATGCTGCAATTCAGTGCATTATCATCATAAAAGGTTACCTTTTTCCCTCAATTTTTATGGTAACCGAATAAGTCTATCAACTCATGCTTTTTTATGCACTTTTTTACCATTTTCAGACAACAAAAAAACCGTTGAACTTCTCATTTCGAACCCCCGGAGGTGTTACCCTCAACGGTTTTCAAGACCGCCGCAATCGACCACTCTGCCAACTCTCCGCCGCAAAATTAATAATATTTTCTGAATTACAAACTTTTTATTTAGTATTTATAACTTTTTTTCTAAAAAAAGCTATTTGCTTTTATTCATTTTATTGTTACAAATAAATATCAGGCTTACGGATAATGCAGTTGCGATAAAATAAAAAACTGCTTGTTTGTAGTCGCCAAATATCAGTTTCCCGGTTCCGAATAAAAAAGTTAAAATCATTATACAGCCAAAAATCCACATACAAAACAAGTAAACAAAACCCGAATCGTTTGGAACTTCAGGAAATTGTTTTGCAAACTTTTTCCATCCTATTCCGCCGGGTCTGATTTTTTTATAGAAATCGGAAAGAATATTATGGTCTGTTGGCTTAGTTAAAAATGTGACGGCTATCCAAACTGAACTTGACCAAATTAATATTATTGGTAAACTATATGGAAATTCAATTTGATAATAAGAAATAAGCGGAAACATCAAAAAAGGGGCAATAATTGCAGCAATCTCTGACCATGCGTTAATTCTCCACCAATACCAACGAAAAATCAATACAACACCAATACCAGTGCTATATTCCAGCATAAACTTCCATACATCGCTAATTTTATCAATTTTTGTAGTAATCAATAATGAAACTAATAGTAGCAAAATTGTTGATAATCTTGACAATAATAAATATTGAGATTCTTTTTTGTCTTTCAGCACAAAAGGTTTCAAAAAATCATTGATAATATATGAACTTCCCCACACAATTTGAGAAGAAATAGTTGACATATAAGCGGCTAAAAAGGCAGCGAGCAATAATCCTAACAATCCAGGCGGCAACATGTCTCTAATAACCATCACAAAGCCATTTCCTTTATCAGCAGCAGCCAAGTCGGGATACATTACTAATGAAATTAGTGCAACTATAATCCAAGGCCAAGGTCTAATTGTATAATGAGCAATCTGAAACCATAAAGTTGCACCTAAGGCATGTTTTTCATTTTTTGCCGACATCATTCTCTGTGCAACATATCCACCGCCTCCGGGTTCTGCACCGGGATACCAGCTTGCCCACCATTGTATTCCAAACATAATTAAAAAAGCCATCAAACCTAATGACTTTAAATCAGATGTTGCACCTGCTTTTGCATTTGATATTGAAGGAAAAAAATCAAACATAAAGTTTGGTAATTTTTCTTGCAAACCGCTAATACCACCTATACTGTCATGTTTTAAAGCAAAAACAGCTAAAATCACACATGCTGACATTGACAAAAAAAACTGAAAAGTATCAACAAATGAAATGCTTGATAAACCACCCAAAGAACTATAAATAGCAACGAATAGCATAATGAATGCAACTACTATATGCTGCGAAGTAAATGTAAATCCAATAAAATCAAACTTAGTATATCCGAACAAATATATTTCGGGAAACATAACGGTTAAAATTTTAACCATTGCAAGGTTTACCCATGAAATCACTAAAACATTCATAAATAAGCCTGTATATAAAGCTCTAAATCCTCTCAAAAACTTTGCTGGCTTACCTGAATATCTTATTGCTACAAGTTCACAATCTGTATTAATTTCGGAGCGTCTCCATAGTTTTGCAAAGAAAAAAACTGTCAATATACCTCCAAACACCATATTCCACCATAACCAATTTCCAGCAATTCCATGTTCGGCAACAAGTTCGGTAATAGCCAAAGGAGTGTCAGCAGCGAAAGTAGTAGCAACCATTCCAGTTCCTGCAATATACCATGGCAATCGTCTTCCGCCTAAGAAAAAATCACTAGTGTTTATCTTCTTTCTCAATGAAAAAAATAAGCCAATTGAAAGTGTCAATAAAATGTAAATACCAATAACAATCCAATCTATATTAGCCATTGTAAGTATTTTAAAAAGCAAGTAAATAGGAAATTTGAGTATAAGTGTGCAAATTGCTGTACTTCATATTTTATCTCCAAGTTGTGGGTCGTCTTCTGTTTTTAATAATAAAGTTCTTGTTTATTGGCAATGTATTTCTTCTTAGCTTGCTCTGATAATGACTTTTGTAACCTCTATAGTAGCGAGCCCTCATTGATTTTTTATAATGTCTATATTGAGACGGAGCGCATGAGGTAAAAAATAAATGAAAAGTAAAAAAAACAATTACCAAGCAAATCTTTAAGTATGAACCTCGATTAAACATAATTGTTTTATTTTATTATAAAACTATATATTCTTAAATATATTACATTTACAATAATTCAAATGAAGTTTCTCCTATCTTTATGCCATCACAAAAAACATCAATCCAATATATACCCATGCTCAAATTGTCCACAACTTTATAATCTATACACAAAGGAAATAATTTCTTGGTGAAATGAATTTGTTTATTTTGCGAATATAATATATCCCCTCCTGAATAGTCAAAATAAACTTCAGCATGATTTTCAAATGGAAGAATATTTCCTTTTGCATCTGAAATTCTTAAGTATAAATTTCTATCGCCAAAGTCAAATTCAAATGCACCTAAAATATCAACACATAAACTAATAATCTCTGTTCTTTTAGCTTTCCTTGTATCCTTATACACTCCTTTTGAAATCAAACCTGTTTTTGATGAGAACTTAAATAACTTATATTGATGAATATCAGCAACGCTATTCAATTGCATATTTTTATTCATTGAAACATTGCTACTTGTTAATTTTTTCTCAAGTAAATATACATAATTTTCTAATTCTTTTTCTTTTTCTAAAACAGTAGCTTCTAATTGGTCTATCTGTAATTTATATTCCCCAATGTTTTGGTATAATTCAGAGTTTTTTTGTTTTAATGTACTTATAGCATCTTTATATTGATTAATTTGCGTCAATAGCTTATCCGTTTTGATAAATTCCTCTGTCAGCATACTGTCAAGCACTTCAAAGTCATCTATTAAAAAAGCGTTTTCTATTTCTGTATTTGAAAGTTTTAGTACAGTTTGTAATAATTGTTGGTTTGAGCTAGCAAAATTATCAATAGATAATTCATACTGATTTTTCCAATATACATATTTGTTATATGTTACGATACTGCCGATAACCAAAGTAGTAAATACGAGCGAACTTGTAATAAATAAAGTTAATTTAGTTGTTTTTGAAAAAGATTTAATCATTATTACAAATTCAATTTATGCTACAAATATACTGCTTTTTTTTCGATTCGTTTATTGTTTTTTATTTATATTGCTATTCTTCTGTTTAATCTATATTTTCATTGATTTGAATTTACTTATTTTAGTTCAAAACTTGCTTGTCCTATCTCATTGTCGTCTGCAAACAAATTAATTGCATAAATACCTTTCATAAATTCGATATCATCGTTTTTGTATGTAATACAAACATGTTGTGCTTTTCCGATGTATTGTATAGCAGTTTTTTCGGTATATTGAATTTTATCTCCTTGATAAATAAAAGTATAGCTTCCTTGAGTTAAGATGTAATTATCGGGGCGAGCTATTCTCAAATAAATATCTTTAGTACCATCAGAAACAAGATGATTTTCGCTTATAGTAAAGCATACTCTTATTGAATTGACCCTTTTTGCTTTTTCAGTATCTCTTTCTCTCCCGCCTGATTTAGAGTTTAAAGCTGAAATACTTACATTATATGCCTTCAGAACCGCAGCTGTTGAAATTTGCTCCTCTAATACACTTTTATCTTTTTCAAGCTCAGAACTCCTTTGTCTTTCAGTTTTTAGTGTTTTCTTAATTTCAACATTTTCTTCAGTCAATTCAACATTAATTTGATATAATGAATCAATTTGATTAACATATCCTTGTGTTATTCCTCTTAAATAATCCAGCTGTCTTTTTATTCTTCTATAATCTGCCTGCGAATTAATAAGCTTTTCAATTTCGCCTGCTTGAGACATGATAATACTATCTTGCTCGGTCAACATATCAGACAAATGACCATATTCTGCTTTTATATTTTCATGGTCAAGCAATAAAGAATCAAGTTCACTTTGAAGTTCAATATTATAATTTACAGTTTTATCCATTTCAACAACTGTTTTTCTCGTCTTTACAAGCATGAAAAAAATAATTATAAGCAGGATAACGATTATTGCAGATAGGGCTAAAATAATTCTTTTATAATACTTCTGGTCTTTCATTAAATTTTATTTAATTTTGTTTTACAATAATTGATTGCAAAAATAAAGAATTTATTCACATGTTTTGGCAGTACACTAAAAAAATATCGAATGCCTATTTTTCCGATTTTTTGCATTTATTTAGTCCGAAAACTTGTTTAGTATGTGGAGGTTTATTGCAAGAAAAATCTAAAAGTATTTGCTTTATTTGTAGCAATAATCTACCTCTGACAGAGCAGCATCAAAATCCATACGAAAATGATTTAGCCAAAATTTTTTGGGGAAGAGTTAATATTGAAGCGGCATCTGCATATATGTTTTTTCAAAAGGGATTAAAAACACAAAAAATTTTACATGCACTCAAATATAAGAACAAACCCGAATTAGGTATTGAAATAGGTGGAAAATACGGTAATATTTTGAAAAACATAGATGTGTTTAAAAGTGCCGACTGCATAATTCCTGTTCCTTTGCATAAAAAACGACTCAAAAAAAGAGGCTATAATCAAAGCGAAATGTTTGCAAAAGGACTTTCTCAAAGCATGAATATTCCGATTGATGTCATTAGTCTTCAAAGAATTGCTTATACAGAAACACAAACTAAAAAAAATCGTCTTTTAAGATGGGAAAATGTAAAAGAAAAATTTTCTCTTATTGATGACGAACACATTGCTAATAAGCATATTATACTAGTTGATGATGTTATCACAACTGGAGCAACCATTGAATCTTGCGCTCAAGAACTTGCTAAAGCAGAAAACACCAAAATTAGCATTATTGCTATTGCTTGTACTACACACTAAAATTATTCAGTTTGCTGATAAACCTCTTGTTTTGCAGCCCTAAGTGTATTCATTAAGAGTGCAACAATAGTCATAGGTCCAACGCCACCCGGAACAGGAGTTATATAAGATACTTTTTTTGACACCTCTGCATAATCAACATCTCCGACAAGTTTAAAACCACTTTTTTTAGTCCTGACTTCGACACTGGGTCACCCAAAATTAAAATCAAACAATTTTGCTAAC
>CAZKDV010000122.1:0-5236 GCA_964551645.1 uncultured Bacteroidales bacterium
CCCTCTCCGCTAAAAGGGGGCTAAAAACCTTATTCTCAATGAGTTGGCACAAATTGATTTAATGTAACTAAGTAAGAAAACTCTTAAAAAGTGCCAAAATGACCGCCGTTTTAAGCAAAAAAAATTGAAATATCATTTGTGATGTGAGGATATATTTTCAATCTAAAAACTTAAAACTTCAAAAAAAACATATTCATTTCTCAAAAACACTTTCTCAATATCTCAATTATTCAATAAATATATTTTTTATATTTATCAATTTTATTAATTTTAATTAACAACTTTGCACTAAATTCAAGTCTTTACAAAATTAATCTTACAAACTGTTTAACAACACTACAATGGACTTAAAAACTCAAGAAAATGGCACTAACAGAACATCTGCATTAATTATAGCCACAATAAGCTCCTTTCTAAGCTCATTTATGGGTTCCTCTATAAATATTGCTCTACCCGAAATAGAAAAAACATTTTCGATGAATGCCATTACTCTAAGCTGGGTTGCTACTGCATATTTATTAGCTGTAGCCGCCTTTCTTGTTCCTTTTGGCAAACTTGCCGACATTTACGGACGGAAGAAAATATACACAATTGGAGTTGCAGCATATACGCTTAGTTCAGTGCTATGTGCCATAGCTTTTTCCGATATATCAATGATTGTTTTTAGAGTACTGCAAGGAATTAGTAGTGCAATGATTTTTAGCACCAGCATGGCAATATTAACTTCAGTATTTTCAGATGGTGAACGAGGTAAAGCGTTTGGAATTAGTGTGTCGGCAACATATTTAGGATTGTCATTAGGTCCTTTTATCGGCGGCATTATGACCAAACACTTAGGTTGGGAAAGTATATTTTGGGTAAATCTACCTATCGGAGTGTTTCTGCTATACTTAGTAACCAAACTACTAAAAGGCGAATGGGCAGAAGCTCAAAATGAAAAATTCGATTATGTTGGCAGTTTAATTCTTTCGGTTTCATTAATTGCACTAATGATTGGAATGAGCCATTTGCCGATGTTTGCAGGTTTTGCTTTAATCTTTGGAGGTTTAGCCGGATTAGTAATTTTTGTTTATCACCAAACCCACATACATAATCCGCTACTCGAATTAAAGCTATTTTCAAAAAATAGAGTTTTTGCGATGTCCAACTTAGCTGCATTTATTAATTATAGTGCCACCTTTGCAATAACTTTTATGATGAGCCTATTTTTGCAATATGTCAAAGGCTACGAAGTTGATAAAGCAGGAATTATATTAGTTGCACAACCTGTAGTAATGTCAATATTCTCACCACTTGCAGGATATTTTTCTGACAAGAAAGAACCAAGAATTGTTGCATCTGTCGGAATGTTGATAGTAACAATTGGACTTGGCTTGCTAACTTTTATCAACTGCAACACTCCTACCGTAGCTATAGTTTTATATCTAATGTTGTTAGGCTTTGGATTTGCATTGTTTTCATCACCAAATACTAATGCCGTGATGAGTTCAGTTGAAAAAAAACATTATGGCATTGCTTCCTCAATTCTTGGCACAATGAGAGTTACGGGACAAATGTTTAGTATGGGATTTGCAATGATCATCATTTCTCTATTTATGGGAAAAGCCAAAATAACACCCGAAGTTTTTCCTTTATTCTCTAAGAGTTTGCAAACTCTTTTCGGTATATTTACTATTTTGTGTTTCTTAGGGGTTTTTGCTTCTTTAAACCGAGGAAAAGTGCACAAAATTTAAGTTTGCCTACCCTTTTGAGCAAAAGTACATATACTCTCTTATAACGCAAAAAAGCTGCCTAATAGACAGCTTTTTCAAATATAAATATAAGTAATTATTAATAATCCATTCCACCCATACCGCCCATTCCACCTGGCATTGCGGGCATTGGTTTATCTTCCTTAACTTCTGATACTACACATTCTGTTGTTAATAACATTCCTGCAACTGAGGCTGCATTTTCAAGAGCAACGCGAGCAACTTTTGTTGGGTCAATAACACCACTTTCATAAAGATTTTCAAATTTTTCAATATAAGCGTTAAATCCGAAATCGTCTTTTCCTTCTTTTACTTTTTGAACATAAACAGCTCCTTCAAGACCACAGTTTTGAACAATTTGTCTTAATGGTTCTTCTAAGGCTCTACGAATAATATCAACACCTACTTTTTCATCTTCGTTTACAGTATCAACATTATTTAAAGAATCAATAGAACGCAAATATGCAACTCCGCCTCCAGGGACTATACCTTCTTCTACTGCTGCTCTGGTTGCATGAAGCGCATCGTCAAATCTATCTTTCTTTTCTTTCATTTCAACTTCGCTAACTGCACCAACTTTAATAACTGCAACGCCACCTGCTAATTTAGCCAAACGCTCTTGTAGTTTTTCTTTGTCATAATCTGATGTAGATGCTTCAATTTGTGCTTTTATTTGTGATATTCTGCCCTGAATAGCATCTTTTGAGCCTTGACCACTAACGATAGTTGTATTTTCTTTATCAACTGTAATTTTGTCAGCTTGACCCAAGTAAGTAATATCTGCATCTTCTAGTTTATATCCTTTTTCTTCAGAAATAACTTGTCCGCCGGTCAAAATTGCAATATCCTCAAGCATTTCTTTTCTTCTGTCACCAAATCCAGGAGCTTTCACAGCAATAATTTTCAACGAACCTCTTAGTTTGTTCACAACCAAAGTAGCTAATGCTTCTGCTTCAACATCTTCTGCAATAATCAATAATGGTCTTCCTGTTTGAACAACTTTTTCAAGAATAGGAAGTAAATCTTTCATTACAGATATTTTTTTGTCATATATCAAAATATATGGAGTGTCATAAGATGCCAACATTTTTTCTGTATCAGTAACGAAATAAGGAGAAATATAGCCTCTGTCAAATTGCATACCTTCAACAACATCAACAGTTGTTTCGGTTCCTTTCGCTTCTTCAATAGTAATAACACCCTCTTTTTTCACTCTTCTCATTGCTTCGGCAATTTTTTTGCCAATTGATGTATCGTTATTTGCAGAAATTGTTGCAACTTGTTCGATTTTTTCAGTACTATCACCAACTTCTCTTGACATTTTTTTCAAAGACTCAACAACCTTAGCAACAGCTTTATCAATACCTCGTTTCAAATCCATTGGATTAGCTCCAGCAGTAACATTTTTCATGCCTGTGCTGATAATAGATTGCGCCAAAACAGTTGCAGTAGTCGTTCCATCACCAGCAACATCATTAGTTTTGCTTGCTACTTCTTTAACTAATTGAGCTCCAAGATTTTGTTCTTTATCTTCTAATTCAATTTCTTTTGCAACAGTAACACCGTCTTTAGTAATTGCAGGAGCGCCAAATGATTTTTCAAGAATAACATTACGACCTTTGGGTCCTAAAGTAACTTTTACTGCATTTGCTAAAATATCAACACCTTCTTTAAGTGCATTGCGTGCTTCAATGTCAAATTTAATTTGTTTTGCCATAATATTTTTATTTTTTAATGATTTATAAAATTGCTAAAATGTCAGATTCACGCATCATAAGATACTCCTGAGCGTCAATGCTGATTTCAGTGCCTGAATATTTACCATAAAGGACAAGATCGCCAACTTTTACTGTCATCGGCTCATCTTTTTTGCCTTGTCCTACTGCCACAACTTTCCCTTTTTGTGGTTTTTCTTTTGCAGTGTCTGGGATAATAATACCACCTGCTGTTTTCTCTTCAGCAGGAACAGGTTCGACCAAAACGCGGTCTGCTAATGGTTTAATACTTACATTTGCCATAGTTTAGATAATTTAAGAGTTATTAAATATTTTTTTCAACTGCATTCTTTTTATCTAATACTATACCAAACAAAAATAAAGTCCCTAAATAGGACAAATTTTCAGAAAACAATCATCAAAATGCAAATTTGTATTTTGATTTTTATTCATTTTTAAACATTCGAAAAGCAAAGTTCAAACACAATCAACTGACAATCAATACTATCAGTTATCACAAATCAAAAAATACTAAATATGTCATTATGACAAACTATAAGGAACTAAAGCACTCAATGAGAGGCTACTTTTGAGATTTATGTTTGAGATTTATGTTTTCAAATAACAAAAACGATATTTAAAATTATTTATGATTTTTCAATGCCCATATCTCAAATATGAAAAAACAAACACAAGATTTATTTAATTACTTATCCTATCTATAAAAATCAACTATTCAAACATTTAACTTACTTGTTTAAACTTTAAATAAAAAAACTTATCTAAATATTTGAAATTTATATAATAATTTTAAAAAATTAGTTATAGATTTGTAGAATAAATCTAAAAAAAGTAACTATGTCGTTGCAAAATAACATTCTTCTTTCTACTATATTTCTGCATTTGCTGTTCTTTTTATCATTTCAATTAAATGCACAACTTACTGTTACAACTGGAACTTCACCTAGTACTCTTGTACAAAATGTATTAGTCGGAGAAGGAGTTACAGTGTCAAATATAACCTTCCAAGGCTCTACTGCTGCAATAGGAAAGTTTCAAACTGGCTCAATGTCAACCAATTTAGGTTTAAAAGAAGGAATCGTCATTAGTACAGGAGCAGCTAACAATACTATAGGTTCTTACGCTTCAAACTTTGCTTCAACAGACTTGGGTAGAGCTGGATATAGTTTACTTACAAATTTGGCAGGTATTCAAACTTATGATGCTGCAGTTCTGCAATTTGACTTTGTCCCCCAATCTGATACAATTAGATTTAGATATGTTTTTAGTTCCGAAGAGTATCATGAATATGTAAATGATTACTTTAATGATGTATTTGGTTTTTTTATTACTGGTCCTAATCCTATTGGAGCTAATTACTACAACAAAAATATTGCTCTTATTCCTAACTCAAGCACTCCTATTAGTATAAATACCGTAAACAATGGTTATTCATTATACGATTGCTCTTATGGACCATGCAAAAACTGCGCTTACTTTGTAGATAATTGCTATGGCAATTCAATTGTTTACGATGCATTTACAAAGGTATTAACAGCGTGGGCAGTAGTTGAACCTTGTAAAAAATACACAATAATTATTGCTATTGCTGATGCTGGTGACCATTTATATGATTCAGCTGTTTTTCTTGAAGCAAATAGTTTTAGCTCCGATGCAGTTGGAATACATATAACATCTTCAAATCCAGTAGCTGGTGAAGATGCAATTGTAGGTTGCAACAATACTATGATTGAATTTTGCCTTCCAAAA
>CAZKDV010000123.1:0-5094 GCA_964551645.1 uncultured Bacteroidales bacterium
TAGTAAATTGAAAATTAATCGTTTCAAAATCCCAAACTACGCATAGCCAAACCGTGAACTAAGCTACATTTTTCTAAAAGAGTAAATAGTTTATTGAATAGTATTCGTAACTCTTCTTCTTTAATATTTTGTATTTGATTTTTTAATTCCTCTGTGAAAGTAAAATTTTTCACATATCCATTTTCACATTCTTCGGATAGTGAAATAGCAATTTTTAAAATATCTTTTCTGTTCATTATTTTCTTTTAATTTCAAATCTACACACTTTATCGCCACTTGACCAGCAATCAATTTCCTTAACAAGAAACTCAAAACCGAAGTATTCATATAATATTCCCGCTAATAATCCTTCATCATAATCGTATGTAGTTTCGTTAGAAATAGGCAAACCGGAGCAATCTAAATCTTCTTCGATTACAAAAGTAAAGTTCATGTTTTCCAAGTTTGTTTCTTCAACTTTTAGTATTCCAATTTTAAGTTCTAAAAGTATATTTTGTAATTGTGAAATAAAAGGGACTAATTCAAGCGATTTATCGAGCATATTGTTGCAAAATGCTTTCCCGGCTATTTCCCCAGCTTTATAGAATATTTCTTTAGTTGTTTTTATCCCAAATTTTTCATTTAATATATCACGAAAAGTATATTGCATTAATCTATATATTGCAACATGAGTTGTTGTTCCTAAATTTGGTCTTCCGAGTTCAATATCTCCGATATTTTCCCATTGAAATTCATATTTGCCCATAATTTTTAGTAAATTAAAAAATTAATAATTGTTTTAATGTTCTTCTATTTCTTCGTCAATATACATATCCTTGATGGTAAGCTGTGTACTTATGACACCATTCCATTCGTTTTCGTCAATATGATAACAAATTTGGGCAGGTTTTCTTTCGTCATGAAATTTGCTAAATAGATGTGCAAAATTAAAAGCGATAGCATCGAAACCCATCCCACGAAATTCAGCTTGAGTAATATTTAGTTTTAAGTGATTGTTTCCAATTGGGCGGGAATGACCTGTATCATAAGTGTTCTTAGTGTGAAATATTGGAGACATATTGCCAGGTCCAAAAGGTGCAAATTGTTTGAGTGTTTTAATAAATTTTGGTGTAATATCAGAAAATTCAATTGTATCGTCAATTTCAATTTCTGGTATCATCATATCTTCGGTAAGTGTTTTACTTGCTACCTCTTCAAAGTGTTTGCAAAGAGTTTGAAAGTTATCAGATTTGAGAGACATTCCGGCTGCATATTTGTGTCCGCCAAAATGCTCAAGAAGATGGCTACATGATTCAACAGCTTGATACAAATCAAAGTCTTTTATCGAACGAGCAGAGCCTGTATATAATCCATTTGATTCAGTAAAAACCATAGTGGGTTTGTAAAAAAACTCAACTAATTGAGATGCAACTATACCTATGATGCCTTTGTGCCAATTTTTATCAAAAAGAACTATAGTTTTTTTATTGTGAAAATTTGGGTCGCTTTGCACTCTTTTAACGGCTTCTTCAAAAGCGGATTTATTCAAATTTTTTCTTTCAGTATTAAATTCATCTATTTTTTCTGCTAATTCTAATGATTCGTCAAGTGTTTGCGAAAGAAGAAGGTCAACAGAGTCTTTTGCTTGTTTAATTCTGCCTGCTGCATTAACTCTTGGAGCTATTGTAAAAACTAATTCCGAAATTGTAATGTATTTAGAGAAATTATATTCAACTTTTTCTAAACTTTCAGGACGGCGTTTAATTCCAGCCGTTTTCAAACATGCTTCTATGCCCGGTCTCGGATTAGTGTTGATTCTTTTTAGTCCGTAATAAGCCATTATTCTATTTTCTCCTGTAATAGGGACAATGTCGGCAGCAATGCTAAGCACAACTAAGTCTAATAGAGGTTTAATGTCATCAAAAGGAATTTTATATTTTTCGGCTAATGCTTGCACCAATTTGAATCCTACACCGCAACCAGATAATTCTTTATATGGATATTGACAATCGGTTCTTTTTGGATTTAAAATTGCAATTGCATCGGGCAGTGAATCTCCTTCGTTGTGGTGGTCGCAAATAATAAAATCTATATTTTTTTCATTTCCGTATTTAATTTTATCAATAGCTTTAGTGCCACAATCAAGTGTGATGATTAATTTAAAGTTATGCTGGTGTGCATAATCAATCCCGACAATTGATATTCCATATCCTTCTTTGTCTCTATCTGGGATATAAAAGTCTATGTTGGGGCTAAGCCTCGAAATGAAAGAATATACAAGTGCTACAGCTGAAGTTCCATCAACATCATAATCTCCGTATATTAATATTTTTTCATCATTATTTATAGCTTGTTTAATTCTTTCAGTAGCAATATCCATATCTTTCATTAAGAAAGGATCGTGAAGTTTTTTTATATCGGGACGAAAAAAATTTCTGGCATCTTCAAAGTTTGTTATGCCTCTTTGAACAAGCAGATTGGATAATATTGGATTTATGTTATTAAGTTCCTTGCTAAGTTTAGTAATCAAGTCGGCATTACCTTTTTTCTTAAATTTCCATTCTTTTTGTAATGCCATAGTATTATGTGTTATTTGAATTTACAAATATACATCTTTTTTAGATTACTGAAATTTTTATCATACTTTTGCAATTCTAATTTGAAATATCATGAGAAAACTTGTAATTGGACTGTTTGTTAGCTTTATAATCTTTTCTTGTGGTTCGCAATTTGAGCAAACAGAGGAGCAAAGATTACAAGATTCAATAAAATCTGAACAAGAACGGAGTTCTGCAATCGAAAATGCAGATGATTTTTTTTCAAGCGTTGAAACTAATGATGAGTAAGGTTTTTATTAAAAAAAAGCTGAACAAAATTCGTTTATTATCTAATCATTATTGTTTAAAACAATTTTTTTAAGATATGGTATTGTGTGTTCAGCCAGATAGCACAATGGATTTATCAAAATTGATGATTCTTTAGTTTCTGGTTTAATAAATTGTTCTTTTGAGTCTATTCTAATCACGGTAAATAATATTACTCCAATAATTAGTGCATATTTAAAAATTCCGAGTAACATTCCGATAGTTTTATTTAGCCAACCTAATGCAATTGCTTTGACAAGCAATGTAACTAAATAAGCAGTTAGCATGACGGAAATTGCAACAATTGCAAAAACGATTACAAATGCGAGTATTTTTACGCTTTGCTCGGATAATGAAGTAATTTCTAATAATTGATTAAATAATTTATGAGAATATTTTGCACCTAACATAAATCCAAGTATTAGAGCAAATATCTGGGCAATTTCTGTAATAATTCCTTTTTTAAACCCTTTTATGGCACCCCAAGCAATTGGTATTATAATGATGATGTCAATTCCGGACATAAATTTATGTAGCTGACTTTTTTAAACGCTTTGTTAGTTCGGTAGCATAAACAAAATTATTGATTTCTTGATTATCTGTTTGAAGTATTTCAATATTTGTACCTTCCCACCATAGTTCCCCTTGATGTATGAATGCAATTTTATCTCCAATTTCCATCACCGAGTTCATGTCATGAGTGTTGATGATAGTTGTCATGTTATATTCTTGTGTTAGTTCACTAATTAAGTTATCAATTACAATTGCAGTTTTAGGATCTAAGCCTGAATTTGGTTCATCACAAAATAAGTATTTTGGGTTCATGGAAATAGCTCTTGCAATTGCAACTCTTTTTTTCATTCCGCCGCTTATTTCTGATGGAAACAAATTGTTAGCATTATTTAAGTTTACTCTTTGCAAGCAAAAATTTACTCTTTCTTGTTTTTCAGCAATTGAGAATTTAGTAAACATATTTAGTGGAAACATGACATTTTCTTCAACTGTCATAGAATCAAATAATGCACAGCCCTGAAATACCATTCCAATTTCTTGCCTGATAATCTTTTTTTCTTCGATAGAAATACTTGAAAAATTTCTATTATCAAATAAAATATTTCCTTCGTCAATTTCAAGTAAGCCAAGCAAACATTTCATTAAAACAGTTTTTCCGGAGCCACTTTGCCCAATAATTAGATTAGTCTTGCCCGGCTCAAAAGTAGTTGATATGTTTTTCAATACTTTATGTTCTCCAAATGATTTAGATACATTTGCAACTGTAATCATGTCAATAACAACTGAGTGATTATTAAATTAAACAGTATAATTGCAATACTGCTGTGGACAACTGCCTTTGTACTGTTTTTTCCTACTTCTAAAGCTCCTCCATTTACGGTATATCCATAAAAACCAGATATGGAAACAATGATAAATGCAAAAACTATGCTTTTTATCAAGGCATAATAAATTTCAAAAGCTACAAAAAAAGATTGTACTCCGAACAAATATGTTTCTACTGAAAATGCAGGAGACATATAAGCAACAAACCAGCCACCTATAAGACCAAGTCCCATGCTGAAAATTACTAAAATTGGGTTAAATAGTAAAGCTGCAAACATCTTAGGAAGTATAAGAAAATTTGCCGAATTAATGCCCATAACATCTATTGCATCAATTTGCTCCGTAATACGCATGGTCCCAATCTCGCCTGCTATCCGTGAGCCTACTTTGCCGGCAAGAATTAAACTTATGATGGTGGGCGAAAATTCAAGAACTATGGTTTGTCTTGTTATGTAGCCAATGGTGTATTTAGGTATTAGCGGAGAATCTATATTGTAAGCCGTTTGCATGGCTACTACTGCACCTATGAATACTGAAATAATGGCAACTATGCCGATGGAGTCAATGCCAAGAAAAAAGAACTCATCTAAAAGCTGCTTGCGAAATACATTAATTCGCTCTGGTTTTTTGAAAACCCTACGCATTAGTAATATGTATTCGCCAAGGTGTTTTATTGCTTTCACTTTTTTATATCAACTTAGATGTTTTATGGTTTATTTATTTTCAATTTGCTTTTTCAATAATTCAAGTTTTTGTAATACATCTTGCTCTTTTTTTCTTTCTTTTGCTATTACTTCTGCAGGCGCTCCTGACATAAATTTTTCATTTGAAAGTTTTTTTCTAATGCCATCAAGAAACTGCTCGTAGTACGCAATTTCTTTTTGAATTTCATCAATATTAATTTGACTATTGT
>CAZKDV010000124.1:0-4964 GCA_964551645.1 uncultured Bacteroidales bacterium
TATCATAATGGTTATTTCAGCTAAAACATTTGTTTCAGCATTCACTGAAAATTCTCCTCCATTGATGCCTTGTAGAAGTATTTGTTGAATGTTTTTCTTCTCCCATTCATATATCTCAATGCGTAAATCATCTATAAAACTAAATCTTTCAAAAAAATCGGCTTTAAGCGTTTCATGATAATTTGTAGCATTATTCATTATGAACATTCTTTTCTCAAGATAGTTTTTAAGTTTTTCAGATGCACTCATTTTCGGGTTATTAATAATAATTGTCAGTTGACTCTTAATATTATTCATTTCTTTGGACACTACTTCTCTAAATAAATCTTCTTTACTATCAAAATGATAGTATAATGATCCCTTTGCTTTTCTTGCAATTTTAGCAATTTCATCCATCGAGGTCTTATGAAAGCCAAAACGACTAAAAAGTCTATTAGCAACGCTAATAATTATATCTTTAGTACTATCTATATTGGTGTTCATTTTGTACTACATTTGTTTTGTAGTGCAAAAGTAGATAAAATAATTTTAACTACAAAATATTTTAACATTTTTTTTGTTATTTTAATCTAAAGTAATTTTTAATCCAAGTTCTAATGGCGAATTTAAGCTAATCTTATGTTTTTTTACTAAATGGATATCTACTTTTGGTATGTCGAAATATTCTGAATGCTATGTTGAAATTATTTGAAGCCATCACTTTTGTCAATGAAAACATTTCAATCAAAATTGTATTAGTTCTTTATTTCTGTAGGAACAATTTTAAAATCGGCTTTGCATTGAACTTAGTAAAGATATTAAGATATATTATATTGTGAGCTTTGTTTGTCAATGTTGTTGATATAAGGAGGATTACAGCCAACCGTAGTAGTCAAATATAAAAACAAGCAAAAATGAGAGTGAGAATGAAATTGCTGGAGCAAAAATCCACATAGAGAAAAATGCGTTTACTTGTGTTTTCTTGAAAATGTTTTTAAATCCAAGTTTAGCAACTCCAATACCAATAATTGCAGCAACATTTAATTGTACTAATGAAGTTGGTATTCCTTTCCAAATAGAAGCAAATAAAAGTAAGTTAGCCGAAATAAATGCAATTATTACAGCTTCGATTTTCCCAAACTGCACAATTCCTTTTCCTGTTTTTTGAACAACTCTATATCCAAAAATCGAACTTCCAATTCCGAATAAAGGCGCTATCATTAATATTGACAATAACATGATTACTTGATACGAATGATCGTTTTTTACAACTCCAAATTGATTGAGTGTCATGCTTGTGATTGGACCAACTGCATTAGCAACATTGTTTGCACCTATTGAAAATGCGACATAGAGAGAACCTAATAGGATTAAGCCATTTAGTATTGGACTTTTATTTAGCTTTTTTGATATGGTATAGCCTCTTTTACGCAGAGGTTTGTATATGTATTTACCTATTACAAAAGCTAAAAAAAATGCAATTATTGGCAAAATAAACCATGTCGGGATAATTTCTAACAATAGTTTTTTATTGTTAAAACCTGAGCCTGAGAAATACAAACTGGGAGCAATAATTGCGAGTACCGTAGATTGACTTGTTGATTGTGGTATTCCAAAAATATTTGCAATAAGCAATGATATTGACACTGAGAATAAAATTATGGAAGTTAGTGTCATAGTCATTAATTCTGGATTTATTAAGCCTTTTCCGAGTGTATTAGAGGTTTCCTCGCCTGCTATTAATGCTCCAAAAAACACCATAACACCATATAAACCGGGGATAGCACTACGCCTAACAATATTTGCTCCGTATGCTACAGAAAATGAAGGACCTGTTCCACTTCCACCCATATTTATCGCTAAAAACATAGCTATAAGAAATGGTATAAGTATAACATTAAATAATGGCATCTCGAAAAAAATTAAATAAATTCTATATACACATCTTTTAAAAATTGCTCTTCTAATATTCTAACTATTCTTCTAATAACAGTTCGTCTAATTTCCAAGTCAATAGGCAAATTAGGGTCTTGATGAGCTTCATTGATTTTAGTGCCGATTAAAAAATTAATTTCATCACTTTCTAAAAGCATGCGACAAATCAAATCGGCTGGTCCTTTACCAAAAACATAATTATGGTCATATTCCAACAAAAGTCTGGATACTTTGCTTAATGTTAAAATACCTTCCGTAACTAAGTCTATTCCTTCCATTTTTGAAATAGGTGGAAGTTCTGGGTCATCAAATTCGAGAGTATCTTCGATTGCAATATTTAGTTCTCGGGCAACAATATCTGCTGTAGTTCCGCCGCTTAATATTTTTTTTCCTTGAAAATCAAGAATTTTTTGAATATATACTTGATCGTTTTCAGAAGAGAATGGAGGACCCGAACAAATCAATAATCTTCGTGGATCTCTAAAATAGATAACACTACAACTTGTGTCGTCTTTGAGCATATAATTATCTAATTTGTTGGCATTTGCAACAACTTTGAATGAAAGATCGCGTGCTGAAATATATTTGTCAGATTTGATGACATTTTTGATAAAAGATTTAACATTGTCTTCTCCCCATCCAAATGACATATTGCCAACCCCCAAACCTGCTTGTGTAACACCATCAGTACACATAACAATGCGGTCTTCTTTTTTTGGATAAAAACTCGTGAAAAATATTTCTTTTCCTTGATTATTTCCCGAAAGCAGCATACATTGCCAATGTAATTCCAAAATATCGGAGCCTCTGAATACCATTGTCATAGGATTGTCATATTGTAAAATTTTCACTAAACCATCGGCTTCAATGTCAAGAATACTGAAAGTAGAATAACTAATTCTGCGTTCACTACATTCGGGAAGCGTATTCATGATAGTTTCGGCAATTTTTGTTTCTTCTTTATGTTCAACAGTAAAATTTAAAGCCATGGTTGCTGTGAGTGTAGCTAATAAATTTGCTTTTACACCATGTCCCATACCGTCTGACAAGACAACAATAACTCGATTTTCTTCTTTAATTCGTTTTGATAAAAATACATCTCCACATAGTTTTGAACTATGATGACTTCTTTGATAAGCATTTACCTCAACATAAAAACCTGTATTCATATATCAGTAGTTCAAGTTTTATTCAATATTTTCACTTTCGGTTTTATTCGGATTTTGATAGGTCTCAATTACAGAATTCAACATTCGTTCTGTTTTAGAAGCTCCTTCGCCAAGCAAAAAGGCAATTTGCTGAACCATATTTAAGTTTTGAGTGATAACTTCATCAATTCTTCCAATAACTTCTTCTTTTCTAACTTCGGGTACATACATATCTCTAATGACTGCCCCAATTATATTATGCTTTCTAATGCTAAAAACAGAGACATTTAAAAGTTGCTTATCTAAATGTATGTCATGTCCAACAATATTTTCGTCTTTAGTTAGAGTAAATTGGAACATACTAATGACTTTGGGAGGTAGAAAAGATTTTAAATCAGCACCTTCTAATCCTGGCACAACTTCATCTATAGCTTTTGCTTCTTCTCCAAGTAGTTCAATAAATTTTTTATTTGCTTGTATGATTTTAAGGTTATTGTCAACAATAACAATTCCTGAAGGTAGTTGTTGCATCAATGTTTGCATTCGGTCAGTAGCTTCATTTGCAGTCATTTGTTCTCGTCTTGCTTTTTCTTCCGATTCTTTGAGAGCTTTTTGTGTATGTGCAAGTTTTTCATTAGAGTTTTTTAGAGCTTCTATAAACTCTTGTTTGTTTGTCAAATTGTATGCTAAGCACATATCTGTTTTTGCTAATCCGTGTGCTACAGCAACTGCAAAACTTCTACAACTGTCATAACCGCAGTTAAAGCAACCTTTTCCACTTGCATCTTCTTTATGAATAAGTTCAAGAATTTCTTTTACTTTTTCTTCAGGAGGTTCAGACAACCTTTGGTCATCTGGAGTGAAACTGCATGAAAGATTGTGTTTCTCAAATTGTTGCATGTGTTTTTTCCAATTTTTTTCGTTAAAATCAACACTTCTTTTTTTACAGTATTTTATCACTAATGAACGGCGATAGTGCTTTTGTTTGGTTGATGTCATGCCTGGGCCCATTACGCAACCTCTGCAATAAAAAATATTTAAGTGATTTTGAATAATATCAAGATGTTTATGATATTCTTCAAGAGTTTCAACAAAGCCCATTGAACCGTCTTGAGTGGCTATAGATCCTTGAAGAAGAGACTCATCAATGCCGGCAGCTTCGAGGATGCCATTTCTTATCGGATAAAGGTGTCCTAAGTTTCCAAAAGGCTCATCATAATCAGAAAATTCAGTTTTAGATTCAGAAATATTCTTTTTATCAAACAATTGTCTAAGTTCTTCAAATGTTAAAACTGCGTCAATAGCAAAATCATCTTTGAACTTAAGTGCAGTATCTTTAAGTGCTACGCATGGACCAACATATACAATTTTTAGATTTTCTGACTTGTGCATTTGTCTGATGATATATGCTGATGCAATAGAGGGATTGACAAGAGGAGCAAGATTGCTAATTAGTTCGGGACGATATTTTTCGATGTATGAAACCGTAACAGGACAAAATGATGAAATATAATATTTTCCTTTAAAATTATCAAGACTTTGTTTAAATTTTTCACCAATAACATCAATGCTGAAAGATGCTTCATGAACATAGCTGAATCCCAACAAACGCAACATTTGAGCAAATTTTCTATAATCTAAAATGTCTTCAAATTCTCCGGCAATGGCAGGGTCTAATATTACAGCCACACTATCATGGCTATCTAACATGTTTTCAACTTTGTCAATAGACTTTCTGTATGAGATTGCATTGAATGCGCAAGCACTCAAACAACTGCCACAACCAATACAGCGTTCATCAATAATTCGAGCATAGTTTTTATCGGTTTTTACTTCGATTGCTTCAACGGGGCAAACTCGAATACATGCGTAGCATAGAGTACATTTGTTTGGGTCAATTGA
>CAZKDV010000125.1:0-4886 GCA_964551645.1 uncultured Bacteroidales bacterium
GCACTTTTGGCATAAAAATGTTCATGCCTAACTGCTAAAATAGATTGTTTGGTGGTTTCAATTTCAGGATCTTCAAATAGGTTAAACTGAGCTTCCTTTTTATGTATGCTAATCAAAGTATTTGCCGCCACAAATTTGGTTTCTAAGTTGGGTAATGTAATTACTCCGTAGTTTTCTTTATTGGCATCCATTTCACCTTGCTCTACAATCAACGAAATAAAAAAACGCAATTTACTTATTTGTGTAGCAATGGTTTGTAAATCAACGCCATAAATACAATTTTCAATAAGATGTAGCTTTAGTTTATACATATCTAATTGTTCTGCTACGCCAATTTTCGCAAGTAGGTTGATAATGCCATTTAAAATCCCCATCGGAAAAGCACCCGAACCACACGCGGGGTCAAGGATTTTAATTTTAAGCAAAGTTTCATAAATACGTTTTTTGTCAATATCTGATAGTTCTCCATCTAAATCAATATTTCCTAAATGCTGATTCAGATATGCTTGCAAACTCTCGTTTACCATAAAATCCACAATTTCGCGGGGAGTATAAAAACTACCGCTCTGTTTTCGGGCAGATTCTTTGGTTTCTGTATTAAAAGCTCCCAATAGATTTTCAAATACATTTCCCAATAGTTCGGGATCGAGGGCTACCTGTACATCTTCGGGCGCATTTTCTTCTACCGTAAAATTGTAGCGTTCTAAAAGTGGAATAATTCCTTTTTCTTCATCAAAAAACACACAATTAGGAATAAATGCACGATGGCTATAGCGTCCGTTCGCCTGTTTATGGTCGTTTCGACTAAAACCATCTAAATGATATTTAATGCCATCAGTTGAAATCTCTTTGTCCAAACATTCAAACAGACCGCCATTTAGAAAAGGAATGGGGTTAAATAACGCTATTATTTCCTGTTCACTAATAGAAAACATTTCTGCGTAACGATACAATGTTTTAATATCACGCGCGTTCACTTCTTTGGCAAAAGCACGCTCTCCTACTGCTTTATTTAGTGTTGCAAAAAATAGATTTTGCATGATGGCATTGTAATAGTTACCATTTTTTTTATCAGAAGGATTAAAATCTTTTAGCTTGTTTTTTAGAAATTTATAATCAAATAAATAATCAGGAATAAGTTGTTTCTGTTTTATGAACCACACAAAAAGCAAACGGGTTATTAGTCGAATAATCTGTTCTTCCAATTTCTCCCTGTCGTCATCAGCCGTAGTTGTATCACGTGGAAAGGTAATGCCAACTTCTTCCGACAAAGCCCATTGATACCATTGAAAAAGTTCGTTATAAAACTCTTTGGTAAGGGTTGAAACGGAGAAAAGTTGTCGAATATCTTCTAATGCAAGGGTTTTGTTTTGAATCTGAGCAAATCGCTCCGTAGGCGTTCTTACTTTTTCGCCTTCACCCAAAACGTAGGTGTAGCGTTTGGGTTCAGTTTTTATTTGGATAAATTCGCCATCGGTATCATAGCCTGTTAATTCCGATACATAAGTAAACCGCCACTTCCCGGATGCTGAGCCTGCCGAAGCATCAGGATGGTGATAAACAATAAAAGCAGCATCAATATCTTTCCAATATGTGCGTAGCAGGTTACGCAAGCCCACACGATTGCGTTCCAAAATAATTCCTTTGGCTAATTCCACTTCATAAACAGCAATTTGGCGTTCAATTCCGTTCTCGTCTAATGATATATAGCCCAATTTCAGGGCTTTATTTGCCACATTGTTGTCAATGCCTATAAGTGTTTCAGGGGTGGATAATAAACGTGAATTGGTAAAAGTCTCGCCCAAAAATTGTTTCCAATTGTTTTGATTGTAACCTTGCTTAAAAAGCTGGTGTATTTGTTCTTGTATCATTTTTCAGAAAAATATTTATTGATTTTATTTGAAATTTCTTTGCTACTTACATTATTCATCTTTGTTTTTTAACTTTTCTTGTTCTTGATATATTAATTGCAGTTGTTGTTTGAGTTCTTCTTCGTTTGGCAAATAGAGTTGGTATTTACTTGCAAGGATATTTTTATTGCTTACGGGTAAACTAACTCGTACAACGGTTTCGTTTTTATCGGCACAAAGCAAAATGCCAATCGTTGGATTTTCAAAATCTTGTTTTTCGTATCGGTCGTAGTAATTAACATACATCTGTAACTGCCCTAAATCCTGATGACTGAGCTTGTGTGTCTTAATTTCAATCAATACAAAGCATTGCAACAAGCGGTTATAAAACACCAAATCTACAAAGAACTCATCGTCTTCTAATTGTATTCTTTTTTGCCTTGCCACAAAAGAAAATCCATTACCCAACTCTAAAATAAAGTGTTGCAGATTATTGATAATGGCGGTTTCTAAATCTTTTTCGTAATATGTAGCAGTTCTTTGCAAACCTAAAAACTCCAAAATCATTGGGTCTTTGATGATTTCAGTAGCTTTTATAGGTACTTTTTCTTTATTGGCTACCGCTAAAACATCTTCTATGTTGTTGCTTAACAATAATCGTTCAAAAAGCTGACTGTTAATTTGTCTTTCTAATTGTCTGGCACTCCAATTATTTTTAACAGACTCGGCTATGTAGAATTGTCTTTTCTGTTCACTATCAATACGAATCAGTAATTTGTATTGTGTCCAATTCAATTGCGAACGCAGTGCGTTCGTAATTGGAAATGTTTTGTAAAATTGACGGCAAATTTCTAATTGCCTTACAGAAAACCCACTACCATATTGTGGTTGTAATTCTTTGGCTAAATTCTTAATGAGAAAACTACCATAATCGGCTCTTTCTTTTTCTCCTTGTTCTTCTACAAAAATTACTTCTCCGATTTTCCAATACATCAACACTCTTTCAAAATCAATTGAACGTACAGCATTTTCTCTTGCCTGCGTAATGATTTCTTGTATTTGAACGATAAGATTTTTTTTAATTTTCATTTTTTTAGTTGTTAGTGGTTATTGATTCGGGTGTAGCGTGAAAACGGACATCGGAAAAATATGTATTAATTTTATTTGAAATTTCTTTATTCAGAATAACAATGTGCTTACTCCAACTAATTTCTCCAACTAATGGTTGGAGATTTTCATCTGCTTGATATTCAGAATAAAACTGAGCCATTTGTTTTATATCAGCTATAAAAACTGTTTGTATTTGTTCAATGTTCATAATCTATTCAAATGATTCAGAAATAATTAAAACAGGTTTTTCTACTTTATTTTTTTTGCCCTTTTGGGCATCAGAAGAATCTACATTGTAATTTTTGGCAATTTTATCCAATTCAAAAATGCTGTTACTCAAATTGAGTTTTCTTTTTTGCAGTTTGTCCACATCTGATGGCAAATTGGTATATTTCCCAATGTCAATCAGCACAACTATTTTTTGAATATTCTCTTTCTGTTTTTCATTAAGGTCAGGTTGTTTGATTATTTCAGAAAGAAATTTCTTTGCCCGTTGTGCCACACCGCCCAAAGCTTCGGGGTCAGTCTGGGACTGTACCACTTGATGTTCCAACGTTTCAAAATGTTCAACCGCTGTATTTACATGTTCGTGGTGGTTTTCAATCAATTTGCAAGGTTTTTCTTGGGGATCAGCTTCAAAAAGTTTAAATGCTTCCACATCTGTTATTTCAGTTGATTGATTGGAATTGTCCACCCAATAAAATTCAAATTTTTTATCTGTTTTCAAGAAGGCGGCAG
Source organism: uncultured Bacteroidales bacterium (assembly GCA_964551645.1). Lineage (GTDB taxonomy): Bacteria > Bacteroidota > Bacteroidia > Bacteroidales > DTU049 > CAZKDV01. The sequence goes on from CAZKDV010000125.1 coordinate 3,699, forward strand.
TTCCATTTTTTAATTCAGGCTTATTAATTGAATCTGAGTTTCGTCCTGTTCTTGATTTGAGCGGAATTTTCTTAATGGTGTCGAACCATGCTCTATTTTTCTTTTTAAAATCACGCAGAAAATGAAGATATTTAAGTCTTTCATCTTCTTCTTCTCTTATGGCTTTTGGGTCGCACAAATTTACTTCATCTAAAATTTCTTCTGTGGAGAATACCTGATTGTCTTCCCCAAAAGCAGTGTGGAAAGCCTGAATTTTCATAAAGGCAGTTTTATTCAATTTTATTTGTGAATCTCCTTGGGCTGAAGGGTAAAAAACATAATTATAAATTTTGGTCGATTTGGTACCAATACGATTCACACGACCAATACGCTGCATCAACTTGGTTGAGTTCCATGGGGTATCGTAATGAATTACTACATTTGAACGGTGTAGGTTCACACCTTCTGCTAATACTTCGGTGGTAATGATTATATTAAAATCGTTTTTTTGTTCTTTGCCTTTTTCTTTTTCACTTTCATTTGGAAAGTTTGCATCGAAATTTTCTACAATGGTTTCATAACTCAATTTTCTATTTTTAGCAGAAATAACCAATACATCTTTTCTTCCTTGCTGTTCAAGTGCTTTCGCAAGATAATCCACGGTGTCTTTTGATTCAGAAAAAATGACTAACTTGCCTTCAAGATTGGTTTTTTTGTTGAGAAATTGTTTTGTTAATTTAGCAAGAAAAACGTCAAGTTTGGGGTCATAGTTAATTTTATTCCAGCTTGTTACAAGTTCTTGTAATAGTGTAGCATCTTTTTTTAACTCTTCCAAAAAACCTTCTTTAAAATCATCGGCTTTGAAAGTTTGGTTTTTGGGATTTTCTTCACTCAAGCGTTCAATCTCTTTTTCAATATCTTCTTCGCTCCATCCTTTGTCTAAAAGTTTATTTACATTCGTGTCGGGAGCAATAAACACTTTATCCTTCTCGAACATTTCAATCATTCTATCATTTGCTTTTTGGAAGTTGGAAAGCGACATTTTGAATGCAAAAAAACTACTTTCAAGACGTTTTACTAATTGCGTTTTCATGATGTACGCCAAAGATTTAGAAACGATCTCTGCATTCTCGTAATATTTGTTTTGAATTTCAGGTTTTAGTCCGGCAATTGCCTGATAACGTGCATATTTTAATTTGTCCGTGTCGG
>CAZKDV010000126.1:0-4809 GCA_964551645.1 uncultured Bacteroidales bacterium
ATAAATCTATTAATTTTGTATCGAAAACCTGTAACGGTTATTTAGGACGATACATCCCACTAAAATAAAAAAGGCTACCTAAAATAGATAGCCATTTTTATTAATCATTGTGCATAATACTATTCGATAGATATTTGCCTAATAGGCTTTACCTTTGACTCTTCTCTTTTTGGAAGATTCACATAAAGAATGCCATTTTCGTGCTTTGCATCAATCTTTTCGGTATTTACGCTGTCGGGCAAAGAAAATGTTCTTTTGAATGAGCAATAACTAAATTCTCTACGCAAGATTTTTTCACTCTTATTGTCATATTCTTGTTTTTTCTCAGAAGAAATTTTTAAAATTCCGTTATCAACTTCAATATTAAAATCTTCTTTATGCAAGCCGGGTGCAGCAACCTCAATCAAAAATTTTTCATCATCTTCTTTAACATTAACCGAAGGCACGCTAACATTTGCATTGTGTTCATTGTAGTTGCTTACAAAATCATTTCCAAAAAATTCTTCAATCCAACTTGGGAATGCACTTCTTGTTCTAATTACTGGTAACATAATTTGTTCCTCCTATTTTTATTTATTATTAATTAATTTTAAGATTTCATATTCAGAGATAGTCAAAAAACATTCCATAAAATCAAAAAAATAATGATTAATATTCTAACTCGATAATCATCAAATATTTAACAATTTTAATTATTTGTTTCACATCCTCTCAAAACAAGACATTTTGACATAAAATACGAAGAAAAATTTAAAATCACATGACATAATGACTTTATTAGTATTGTTGTGTACATAATAAAATTATGAGTAATTTTGAAAAAAATATATGAAAAAGCTAATTTTTATACTAATTGCTGCAATAGCAATATCTTGTAATTATAATAATAAAATTAAAGAACAAGAAGATGATTTTTTAGGAGAAGAAAACCACTCCCTTATGTCTCAACTTCCAGAAGCACCACGCTGGATTTTAGATAATGAAAATATATTTAATGCTGACGAATTAAATCAATTGCAATCTATTGCGGACAGTATGTTTAGTACAACCGGCAATATGTGCATGATACAAACAATAGAAACATACAAACCATTCAACTCATTGAATGAGTATGCACAAGCGATAGATGCAAATTGGCACGATGATAGTCAAAAATATATTATCATAATTTTATCTACATCTTTAGTTGAAGTTAGGATTATCAATGGTGATATGCTCGAAAAAGCAATTCCCGACAGTTTCACAGATTATGTAATTCAGCAAGTTATGATTCCTGAATTTTCAAACAACAATTACTTTGAGGGAATAAAAAAAACGATAAATCTATATATAGAAACTCTTTCGAAATCTCGACAATAAATAGATTAATGAAACTACACTTTGTTTTATTTCTAATATTTACTTATCTTAACACTACTCTTGCTCAAAATTTATTTCCCAATCCAAGTTTTGAAGACAAAAGAGCAAATCGGCAAAGTATGCACCCGTGGCAAATGATTAATACTATTGATTATTTTATTTACGATGCAAGCAAAGAGGGTCAAATTCTTAAAACAAAGATAAAAGATAAGAACTTTAAACTACGAACCGCCCGAACAGGAAATGCTTATGTAGGTTTGCGTGTATGGCCAAAATATTCAGAATATCTTGTAATTCAACTTGAAGAACCATTAGAAAAAGAAGCCAAATATCTTTTTGAAATGTATGTTGTTTTGTCGCCTCATTCAAATAGTTTACTTAAAAGCATAGGACTAAGCGCTTATTCATTCAAAGCTCCTTATGCTCAACAATCTGCTAATTCTGACTATCCCTCACAGTTTAATATTTATAATGAAAAAGGTATTGGAAACGATAAAAACTGGACTAAAGTAGCTGGGGTTTTTATTGCTAATGGAGGCGAAAGATTTATAACAATTGGAAATTTCAGCTTAAACAACAAAAACAAATTTAAGACACGAAAACTCACATTCAAAAAAAGAGAAGCATATTATTATATTGATGATTTAGCTTTATATAAACTTGACAAATTTGGTTATCCTATATATGGAGATACTACCAGCACAATAGCAAGCAAGCAAACTATAGAAACAGAATTAGTATTAACTAACGAAGTCCCTGATGAGTATTATCGCACAATATTATTTCCACCCCAATCTTCTGATTTGAATTACGAAGCCTATCTTAAATTAGCACATATCATTGATTACTTAAATAAAAATCCAGAGATTCAAGTCAAAATTGTTGGATATACTGCTAAAAATGAAATATTAGATTCATTACCTGATACTGAAATGAAGAAAACTAATATATCACTTGCTATCCGCCGAGCAAAATCAACATATCATTTCTTAACAGGAAATAGAATTAATAGAAATAGAGTACTAATATATTATTCGACTGAATTATGCAAAGCAGAAACCAACACAGACAATGATTACGATTGCAAAAAAGTAGAAATTGAGTTTTTTAAAGGAATTCATAAACATAGTAGTAAAAACCTAATTCAAATTGCACCATGATGACAGATGACAAATATTCAAATATTTTGAGAGAATACTTCTTTTCCAACCAAGCACAAACTAGTGATAATCCTTTAGCAATCCAAATCACACATGGCAAAGGAGATATTTTGTATGATATAAACGGAAAAGAATACATTGATTGCATTTCAGGAATTGCTGTTTCTTCATTTGGGCATAACAATAAGGAAATATTAAAATCTGTTACTCAGCAAATTAACAAGCATCTGCATGTTATGGTTTATGGAGATTTTATTCTTAGCCCCCAAGTTGAACTAACAAAAGCTCTATGCTCATTACTTCCTAATGAATTATCTAATATTTATTATACTAACTCAGGAGCTGAAGCTGTAGAAGGAGCATTAAAATTAGCTAAAAAATATACCGGAAGACCCAAAATTATATCCTGTTACAATGCCTATCATGGAAGCACTCACGGAGCATTAAGCATAATGGGAAGCGAACATTACAAAAGAAACTTTCGACCACTTCTACCTGATATTCATCACATCAAATTCAATAATTTTGATGATATTAACAAAATTGATAACAATACAGCATGCGTTATAGTTGAAGTAATACAAGCAGAAGCAGGCATTAGACTCCCTCAAAACAACTATTTGCAAGCACTTAGAAAAAAATGCAATGAAATAGGTGCTTTACTAATATTTGACGAAGTGCAAACAGGAATGGGACGAACAGGAAGCATGTTTGCATTTGAACAATACGAACTTATGCCTGACATATTAATTTTAGCCAAAGCATTCGGTGGAGGGTTTCCATTAGGAGCTTTCATTAGTTCCAAAGAAATCATGAAAACATTAAGTTTTAACCCAGTATTAGGGCATATTACCACTTTTGGTGGACATGCTGTTTCTTGCGCTGCATCTTTGGCGGCTATCAACTTAATAAAAAGCAAAAACCTAATTGAAACAACAAAAGAAAAAGAAAAAATTATTTTTAACGCCTTTAAAAATCTATCCAACATAAAAGAAATTAGAGGTAGAGGACTTTTTTTTGCAATAGAGCTGATTAATGCAGAAATATGCCAAAAAGTAATTCAAAGTTGTATTGCAAAAGGAGTAATTACTGATTGGTTTTTATTTGCTCCTGAATCTATTCGACTTGCACCTCCGCTTACTATTTCAAATAAAAATTTAAAAAAGGCACTCTCAATTATAATAGAAACAATTAAAGAAAATACAAAATGAAAAATTTTGAAGAAAAATTTATGAAAAGAGCTATTGAGCTTGCCTCATATAGTATAGATAATAACTTAGGAGGTCCATTTGGTGCTGTAATTGTTAGAAATGGCGAAATAATTGGAGAGGGTTTCAATAGAGTTACCACTATTAATGACCCAACTGCTCATGCTGAAATAGTCGCAATCAGAAATGCCTGCAAAAACATTAATTCCTTTCAATTAGACAACTGCCAAATATATAGTAGTTGCGAACCCTGTCCAATGTGTCTTGGTGCAATTTATTGGGCACGACCTTCAGCTTTATATTTTGCAAGTTCAAAAGAAGATGCTTCCAAAGCAGGTTTTGACGACTCAATGATATACAAAGAAATATTATTAAGCATTGATAAAAGAAAAATCAAAAGCGTTTATGTACCTTCTGAACAAGCAAAAAATATTTTTGAAAAATGGATAACAATCACAAAAAAAACAATGTATTAATCGGTGCTTAATTATGAAAAAACATTAATTTCGTACAATTATATATAAATAATGAAAAGAAATTTCACAGTAAACATCTCAGGCAAAATATTTCATATTGACGAAGACGCATACGAATTGCTTACTAATACAATTAATACATTTGAAACATTTATTAATGACACTCCTCACAAACAAGCTATAATAGACGAAATTGAGTATATAATTGCAAAAAAACTACATAAAAAAACACCTAAATCACTTGAACAAAAAATAATAACTAAAGAAAATATACTTGGTGTTTTAAATAAATTAGAACTACCATCAGATAATTCAGAAGTTAAAGCTCATAAAAAACTATTTAGACAAGCTGAAAAAAAAATATTAGGTGGTGTCTGCAATGGTCTTGCTCACTTTTTCAACTTACCTCGCACATTGTTTAGAATTATTTTTATTATACTAACTTTAGCTTTTGGATTAGGAACTGTTGCATATATTCTAATGTGGATGTATGTTCCTGTTGCTAATACTCCGATAAAAAAAATTATGTCTAAGGGTATTGCTATAACTCCTGAAAATATTAACAATTACATACACACAAGCATTGCAAGTCAAAAAAGCTCTAAT
>CAZKDV010000127.1:0-4702 GCA_964551645.1 uncultured Bacteroidales bacterium
AAAACTTAAATGTTACACTCGAAAAAGTTGCATTTACTAATTGAACTTAGCTTTTAATGCTTTTTCCAATGTTTAGTGTAATAAAAAATAAAGGATTATGAGTTTTTTAAAGTAAATTTGCAATAGAATTATAATAGATTGATAATATTTTTTTAATGGATTCAAATTTATTAAATCTTACTGCAACTATTGAGCAAACATCAGGATTTTGCTTTGGCGTTGTAAATGCCATAAAAAAAGCAGAGAAACAATTAGAAACAAATAATGAAATATACTGTCTTGGACAAATAGTTCATAACGAGGAGGAAGTTGAAAGATTACATAAATTAGGTATGAAAACCGTATCAAATCAGGATTTAGACACATTTTCAAACAAATCCATTTTAATTAGAGCACACGGAGAACCGCCCTCAAGTTTTGAAAAAGCAAAAAAAAACAACAATACAATTATAGATGCAACATGCCCAATTGTGCTTAAACTTCAAAAGAGAATACTAACATCTTACCTTGCAAATGAAAATATTTTTATTTTCGGAAAAAAACAGCATCCCGAAGTAATTGGTCTAAACGGTCAAACAAATAATACTGCTGTTATTTTTGCTTCAGCTGACGAGTTGAAAGAAATTGAACTTCCCAAATCTATTACTCTTTATAGTCAAACTACAATGTCAATTGACGAGTTTCAAAAAGCAGTTGATTATTTAAAATCGCAACCTATTGACTTAAAAATAAATGATACTATATGCAGGCAAGTTTCTGACAGAAGACAATCAATTAAACAATTTTGTCAAAAACATGATATAATCATTTTTGTTGGAGGCAAAGATTCTTCAAATGGAAAAGAATTAAGTCAAATATGCAAAAGCGTTAACGAAAAAACATATTATGTCAATCGTATTGAAGAAATTAACACAAATTGGTTTGCTCCGCATCAAGATGTAGGAATATGTGGAGCTACATCAACGCCGCAATGGCAGTTAGAACAAGTTAAAAAGTATCTATCTAGTTTATAAACTCAAATATTTGTAAGTTTTTTTAATTCTGAATTATACTCTGTAATAATTTCTTCAAAAATATCGGCAACTGCTTGTATTTTATTTATTGCGGCTGCTACTTGCCCTAGTTCTAGTTCTCCCTCTACCAAATCTCCTTCATACATGCCTTTCTTAGCTCTGCCGCGTCCTAATAATTCTGAAATTTTTTCAACATCGGCTCCATTATTTTCTAACTCGTATATTTTTTGTGCAAACTGATTATTCAATAATCTTACTCCAACTAATTTTTTCATGGCATAAAATGTATCACCTTCTTTAGTTTCAAGGATTTTCTCTTTAAATAATTGATGTGCTGATGATTCCAGCGATGCAATAAAACGACTTCCTATTTGTACTCCTTCGGAACCAAGAGCCATAGCGGCTAACATTGCCCTACCCGAAGCTATTCCTCCAGCAGCTATTAAAGGCAAAGTAACAGCATCTTTTATCATAGGAATAAGCACCATGGTGGTAGTTTCTTCTTTGCCATTATGCCCGCCTGCCTCAAAACCTTCGGCAACAATTGCATCACAGCCAGCTTCGGCACACTTTTTTGCCCCTTTAGTGTTTGCAACAACATGTGCTACTTTAATTCCATTATCTTTTAGAAAAGAAGTCCACTTCATTGGGTTTCCAGCCGATGTAAATACTACCGGCACTTTTTCTTCGACCACTATTTGCATAAATGCATCTACATGTGAAAAAATAATTGGAATATTCACTCCAAAAGGTTTATCTGTAGCTTGTTTACATTTTCTAATCTGCTCTCTCAATATATCTGGATTCATTGAACCGGCACCAAGTAACCCTAAGCCACCTGCATTGCTGACTGCTGATACTAATTCCCAAGCACTACACCATACCATTCCACCTTGAATTATCGGATATTTAATTTGAAAAAGTTCTGTTATTCTGTTCATTGTATCTATTTTAAAAATAATAAAGACAAATCCTCAAATTTGAGAATTTGTCTTTAAGTTAAATATTCATATTATTATTTATATTGTTTTTTTATATACTATTGAAACAAGTGTTTTATCATCTCCACCCATATTTACGGTTAAGCCGTAGGGGCGATTTGCAGGAATTTCAATTTGTGCATCTCCGGCTTTGCCAGTAAGTTGCTCCAAAATTGTAACTGCCTGATGTACACCTGTTGCTCCTGTTGGATGTCCCCATCCAACCAATCCGCCGGTAGTATTAAATGGAATTTTCCCCTTTCTTGAAGTATGTCCTTCAGCGACAAATTCGGCACCTTTGCCATGCTCAGCAAAACCTATTGCTTCTGTTGCTAATATACCAGCAATACTAAAACAGTCGTGACATTCAACAGTAGCAATATCATCTTTTGTAATTTGTGCCATTTGCAATGCTTTTTGCACAGCAACAGCAGTAACAGACAGTTTTGTATAATCAATCGGAGATGTGGTAAGATCGCCTTCAGCCATTCCAAAGCCGACAACTTCAATAGCTTCGTTAATAGGAATTCCAACTCGTTTTAATCCCTCCTCTGATACAATTGCTATTGCAGATGCACCATCAGATACTTTTGAACAATCATATACATTTAAACTGTCAACAAAATTTCGTGGATTTGGTTTAGTCATACCAAGAGCCATCAAGTCTTCTGTTTTATTATGATATTCTTGAGCTGTTGAGCATAGTCGAGCATTTTCGATTGCATTTTTATACCATGTTGCCATTCCTTTACGAGCATAATCGTAGCCGAATTTTTCATAGTAAACTCCTGCTCTATCGCTAAATTTTCCAGGAAAGAAATGTACATGTCCATTTTTTCTCTCTTTATACCAGCCTGCGGCAGATAAAATATCGGCACCATAAACAGCCTTAACAGTATTTTGCACTTCAACGCCAAGAACAAGAACTACTTCAGCAGTTTCTGCCAAAATTGATTTTATTCCTGTTGCCAATGCCAAAGCACCTGTTCCACAAGCACCTTCAACTCTTATACACGGTTTATATGTTAATCCTTGATCTATATAAGGAAAAAACGCTGCTAAATTTGCTTGCTTATTATATCGAGATGCAATAAAATTTCCCACAACACATTCGTCAACTTTATCAGCTCCACCAATTGCTTTTAGGACAGCCTGTCCGGCTTCTTTCATATAGTCCTCAAGTTCGGGACGAGGCTTTTTAGGATGAAATTCTTTTCTACCAGTACCCATTGAAATGGTATTGTAACCGGCAACCATATATATTTTTCTTCTTAATTTCATAATCTCAAACTCCTTTTATTTTAAATAATCGTTAATTGGTCCATAAGCATGGAAAAAGCCTGTTAGCAAAACTGTATTAACATCATCTGCATTAAGAGCTACATTTGTTTTGACCAAATTAGTTCCAATTTCATTGGAGCGTTTTTGGTAGTCAATAGCTAATTTAGCACCTAAATTGCTCATATTTTTCATTTCTCCAAAATAAGTCGTAAGTAATTCATGTTTTTTAGGATTTCCAACAACTGCTTTCCAAGGTGCGTGAGAAGAAGGCAATGAGCCTAACAAATCATCACATTTTTTGGCAAATTGTTCAATTGCCACATATTGTTTGGTTTCTGGGTTGAAAACTGCAACAATTTTACCTTTCTCATATTTCAAAAAACCATCTTTTTGTGAGCCATTTGAATGTTGACCACCCTTTACTCCCATGTCCATATATTGGTCAAGCAATTTGTGATGAAGATTTTCATCTTTCATATATGGATTCATTACTTTCATAATAAACTGACACACATCAATTCCGACATAATCAATTAGCTGAAAAATTCCCATGGGTCGAATAAGAAAATCTTGACTTACTTTATTAACCATATAAACTGCTTCGACAAAAGAATGTTCTTGGGCAAGAGTTTCCGCTAATTGTAAACCATATAAAGCATCACGCATAAAATGTCCGTTGCCGATAAATCCTGCAACATCATTTGAAGGGACTTCAATTTTACGCATTTTTTTAATATAAGTAGAAACAAATTCACTCATTTCTGGACTTGTTAGTTCAGTTTTAATAACTTCAACAAGTTTTTGTACGGCAGGCGGATTATAAAAATGCACGCCTATTATTCTATTTTCTAAATTAGCTTTTTCATTTAAATAGCTAATTGGAATTGAAGATGTATTAGTAAAAAACCATGGTTTATTAGGGTTATTTTGATTGATTTGTGAAAACAATTTCACTTTCAGGTCGGGATTTTCACTTGCAGCTTCAAATATAATATTAGATTCGTATGCTGACTCAATTGTAGTAACAGGTCTGATAATACTCACAACATCTTTAACATATTGATCGATAATTTCAGAATTGTCAATCAAATATTGGTTATCGGCATAAAGTTCTCTAAGAAAAACCATTTTTTTTTCGGCAGCTCTTGCTACTTGTTCCTGCACATAACTCATAAGTCCTGAAAGTGCTTTTTGTGAAGTATCAAGGGCATAAAGAATAAATTGTTTATCTTTATGTTCGGGTTTTAGACTAATATCAGCCATTTCAATAGCGGTAAGCAACAAAATGCCACTTCCCATTTTTCCAGCTGCACCAATCACCGTAACATTTTCAAATTTTTTATCGTAGCTCATTGGTTTTGAAAATTTTAGTTAGTTATTAAATAAAAATAATATGTATTACCAGTTTGGTTTTCTTTTTTCAAGGAA
>CAZKDV010000128.1:0-4687 GCA_964551645.1 uncultured Bacteroidales bacterium
AACATCATATCTGAATCAAAAGGAGGTGTCCAAGTATAGTACATAGACACCCAAGTTCCGTCATCCCACTTTTCCCATGCCATATCAGCACCCAATCCTGAACCGTTTTTGCTAGATGCAACTCCTACTTTATTGTTAGGGAATGTACCTAGTTGTGAAAAATCAAATCCCACATAAAAACTAGCCCCAACTTCTATAGGTGTTGGAAATTCAAAAAAGTTTAAACCTTCTTCAAGGGTGTAGCCTCCTTTAATTTCAGATAGCGGTTTAGACACTGTTCCCAAAATAGAGCCAGGAGCATATCCTACGGCATTACCACTATAATTATATCCAGATCCTTTAGCATCATAAACATTCAAAATAAGGTTTCCAGTATTACCTTCCTTTACTGCCACCCACACTATACATCCTTTGACACGACCTGGAACACTCATACTATATCTTTGAGCTTTTGCCAAATCATTAAACTCATTTGTCCCGCAAATAAATCCTTCCTGAGATGTCGCTAACACTTCTTGCGTAGCGCCGTTAATAACGCTATTAGGAAGCAAAGTGTCAAGTCCTCTCCCACGATTTATCTTAGACTCCATTGGTGCTAATGGAAAAGCAATTCTCTCTTGTGCCATTGTACTCAAAACAATAAAGCACATAACAATTAAAGTAGTAAATTTCTTCATGTTTTTATAAATTTAAATACTCTGCAAATATACCTCATTCTATTGCAGTAACAAAAATTAATTTTCACTAATTTTGTAAAAATGACATTTATATACATTTAATAAAAAAAACAATGAAAACTCTTATTGTACTCAGACATGCCAAATCATTGTGGGATAGCAAGCTAAGAGATATTGATCGCCCTATTACAGACAAAGGAAGAAACAGAACACTTTTGATTTCAAACTTTTTAAAAGAAAACAATATAGCTATTGACTATGTTGTGTCAAGCCCAGCCGTGAGAGCAATGGAAACAGCAAATATTATTTGCACTCAACAAGGTTTTCCACTTGATAATATAGTCATTGATAAAAACTTGTATTTTGTAAATACTGAAAAATATTATGAAGCTGTTTTTGCAATTTCTGACGAAAAAAATACGGCACTTATTATTGGACATAATCCTATGATTACTAGTTTTGTTAACGAATTAATTTCCGAACCAATCTCAAACATGCCCACTTCTGGTTTATTAGTGATTTCATTTGATACAACTCAATGGAATTTGATATTAAATGCTGAAAAAAACATTACACATTTAATTTTTCCTAAGAAACTTGAAAAAAGATAATTTATGAAGCAAAAAGTGAATAAAAAACACAAATTCGTCAATAGAGAAATAAGCTGGCTGCACTTTAACCAGCGAGTGCTTCAAGAGGCTATTGACATGACAACTCCATTGATTGAACGAATTCGTTTTTTAGGAATATTCTCAAACAATCAAGATGAATTTTTTAGAGTTCGCGTAGCAACCATAAAAAGACTAACAGAATTAGATAAAGGCAAAAAGGGAAGTATTAATTTTGAACCAAGTAATATATTAAAACAAATAAATGAGATTGTCAAAGAACAACAAAAACAATTTTCATCTATTTTTAGGCGAATTTTGCAAGATTTGAGAACTCATGGAATAATTTTTTTAGACGACAAAACTATCTCAGATAAAAAGCACATTGCTTTTATTCAAAACTACCACATAAATCAAGTTCGTTCTCGTATTTTTCCAATTATGCTTAATACTTACAACGAAACTTCTGTATTACGAGATGACAACCTATATCTTGCCGTACAACTGCAAGGCAAAAGCGAATCTCCAAAAAAGGATTATGCCTTAATTGAAGTCCCAACTGAAAATCTCAATCGAATTATTGTTTTGCCAGAAATAGGTAACGACAAGCATTATATTATTCTACTTGAAGATATTGTGCGTTTTTTCTTGCCAAATATTTTCTCAATGTTAGATTATGACACCTTCTCAGCTTATACTGTCAAACTCACTCGAGATGCTGAATTAGATATTGATAATGATGTTTCTAAAAGTTTTATTGAGAGAATAAAAGAAAGTCTTCAACAAAGAGATACAGGTAATCCGGTTCGTTTTATATACGATAAAACAATTCCAGAAAAATTACTACAAATTGTTCAATCCAAATTAAAAATAACAAAAAATGACACCATAATAGCGGGTGGTAGATATCATAATTTCAAAGACTTTATGAAATTTCCAGCTATTAAAGCAACAAACCTTGTTTATGAGCCACTACCTCCATTAGAACATCATAGTTTAAAAAACACAAAAAGAATTATTGATGTTCTTGATAAAAAAGATATAATGCTAACATTTCCATATCACTCTTTCCACTATATAATTGATTTTTTAAGAGAAGTATCAATTCATCCAGAAGTTAAATCAATTAGAATGACAGTGTATCGAATTGCACCAAACTCTAAGGTTATGAACGCATTAATCAATGCTTCGAGGAATGGTAAATCTGTTACAGTATTTATGGAACTTCAAGCTCGTTTTGATGAAAAGCTAAATATACAATGGGCTGAGCGACTTCGAAAAGAAGGCATAAGAATAATACATAGCATTCCCGGACTTAAAGTACATACCAAGCTAATTCAAATTAGGCGTTCAATAAATAACAAAGATAAATATTACTCTTTAGTTGGAACTGGAAACTTCAATGAAGCGACAGCCAAAGTTTATTCTGATAATATCTTGATGACATCTGACCAAAATATTGGAGATGAAGTTAGGCAAGTGTTTGAATCGTTTGATACTGTATATCGTCCATTGAAATTCCAAAATCTAATAATATCCCCTTTTGACACCAGACACTTCATTAATTCGCAATTTAATAAACTCATCAAATTAGCACAAGAAGGGTTGCGTGCAAGTTGCATAATCAAACTCAACAGTCTGACTGACACCAAAATAGCACAAAAAATAATAAAAGCATCAGAAGCAGGAGTTGATATAAAGTTGATTGTTAGAGGTATATGCACCCTTACACCAGACCTTTCAGATTTGGAAAATAAAATATTTGCAATTAGTATAGTTGATAGATTTTTAGAACATGCGAGAATACTATACTTCAACTTTAATGGAGAAGAAGAATATTATATTTCAAGTGCCGATTGGATGCCAAGAAATTTGGATAATAGAATTGAAGTTACTTGCCCTATTTACGATACAAAAATCAGACAAGACTTAGCAAAACAATTGTATGTTCAAATAAATGACAATATCAAGGCAAGATATCACGATAACATAAATTCAACAAGCTATGTAAGTAACACCAAAGAGAAAATTAGATCTCAATATGCCTATTATAATTATTGTTTATCACAAATTAAGACATGAATAAATTACCTTTGTACGGAGCTTTAGATATAGGTTCAAACGCAGCTCGTTTACTATTTGCAAATATTATTAATGTTAATAATTCTCCCAAAGTTTTTAAAAATAACTTAGTTCGTTTGCCTATTCGCTTAGGAGAAGATGTTTATCAAACAGGTATTATTTCTAAGCAAAAAACAATTCTCATTTCTCAAACAATTGAAATATTTACATCATTAAATGCTATTTACAAGCCCCTTAATACTGCAATATATGCAACAGCAGCACTTCGTGAAGCAAAAAACTCAACAGAAGTACTTGATTATTTGCAAAAAAAGCATAAAGTAAATATTAATGTCATTACGGGAACCGAAGAAGCAAGTATAATTCAAAACCTTTATCAAAATTATGGAAAACCTAAGCGTTGGAAATTGCTTGCCGACTTAGGAGGGGGCAGTTTAGAACTCATAATTATTGAGCCCGAAAACAATAAGTTTAAAGCAAAATCATTCAAAATTGGAGCAATTAGAGCTTTAACTAATAAAATACCAAAAGAAGAGTATCAAGCTCTATATAAATGGCTAAAAAAACATTTACCCAAGAATCCAAAGAAAATATATTTTATAGCGACAGGCGGAAATATAAATACATTAAAAAAGACATTTTCATCTCCGACAAAGGAGTTTTTAAAAATTACAGAATTAGTTCAAATTAAAGAATTGCTAGAACCACTATCTTTTTCGGAACGCGTTTCTCAGTATTTTCTTCGTCCTGACCGAGCAGATGTAATTATACCAGCATGTGATATATTTAGCAATATAATGTATAATGTTGGAATAGAAAAAGTTTATGTTCCTGGCGGAGGACTTGTTGATGGTATAGTTTTAAAGTTACATCAAAATAATTACAAAGAAAATCCTTAAACAGATTTAGTTTCTTTTTCCTCTTGTAAAATAGGTTGATTTCTGCTTTTCTTATCATTCATAGTGCAATTTCCACAAAAATTAGCACCTGGCTCAATTTCGAGCCTTGCTGTGTGAATATCACCTTCAATAGAAGAGCTTGCTTTTAAGGATAAACTTTCAGATACATACAAAGTACCGACAATTGCTCCTGAAATATCAGCATTTTTCACTTTCAATTCTCCTTCAATAATACCAGAACTTCCAACAACTAACTTTCCTTGAGTTTCAATCTTTCCAGATACACTCCCATCAATTCTAATATCTCCGCTTGTAATAATATTACCCACGATTTTTGTACCTACACCAATTAAATTAATATTAGGAGTTTCTTGTGTTTGTTGTTGATTCTTTGCCATGATGATGTAATTTTTATTTCATA
>CAZKDV010000129.1:0-4592 GCA_964551645.1 uncultured Bacteroidales bacterium
TGTTAGCAGCACCTTCAGGTCCCATAACAGCAATTTCTGCTGTTGGCCATGCAAATACAAAGTCGGCTCTCAAATGACTTGATGACATAGCAATATAACCGCCGCCATAAGCTTTTCTAAGTATCAAAGTAATTTTTGGAACAGTTGCTTCGCTATACGAATATAATAATTTAGCTCCATGACGAATAACGCCACTATGCTCTTGGTCAATACCCGGAAGATAACCCGGCAAATCAACAAGAGTTAATAATGGAATATTAAACGCATTGCAGTATCTAACAAAGCGAGCTGCTTTGTCTGAGGAATCAACATCAAGAACACCTGCCAAAACTAATGGCTGATTTGCTACAATTCCGATAGTTTTTCCGTTCATTCTTGCAAATCCAATAACAATATTTGCGGCAAATAATTCCATTACTTCAAAAAACTCAGAAGCATCAACTATACCTCTTATAATATCTCTAATATCATACGGTTTTCTTGCATCGGTAGGAAAAATATCATCAATTTTATATGTCCTAGTTTTAGGAGCTTTCACTGGAAATGCCTCAGCAACTTTTTCATTATGCCATGGAATAAATGAAAGAAGTTTTTTTATTTGAGCAAAACATTCTACTTCTGATTCAGCAAAAAAGTGAGCATTACCCGTTGTTTCAGCATGTACTTTTGCACCACCAAGATCTTCCATTTGAATTTCTTCACCTAATACTGTTTTAATAACTTCTGGTCCAGTTATAAACATTTTTGAAATCTTATCAACTACAAAAACAAAATCTGTTAATGCTGGTGAATAAACTGCACCCCCTGCACAAGGTCCTAAGATTACTGAAATTTGAGGAATAACTCCACTTGCCATAGTGTTTCTGTAGAAAATTTCACCATAGCCTGCAAGTGAGTTCACACCTTCTTGGATACGAGCACCGCCAGAGTCATTAATTCCAATTAAAGGAACTTTCAGCTTCATGGCATGATCCATAATTTTAGTGATTTTTTTTGCGTGCATATAACCCAAAGAACCACCTAAAACAGTAAAATCTTGTGCATATATACATATTGGAAAACCATTGACTGTACCTGTACCAATAATTACACCATCACCCGGCAGATACTTTTTATCCATATCAAAATCTTTGCCTGCAGCATGTTCGACAAATAAGTCATATTCATGAAATGAATTAGTATCAACCAAAGCAAGAATTCTTTCTCTTGCCGTTAATTTCCCTAATGCCACTTGTTTCTCAATTGCCTTTTCGCCTCCGCCCTTCAATGCATCTTCCATGCGTTTCTTGAGGTCTTTTGATTTGCTATTAATAGACATAATTAAAATTTTTAGAAAACAAAAATACACATTTTTTCATTATTAGAAGTTTTAATAAAAAAACATGATGAAAAAAGAGAGGTCTGAACTTTTAGTTTTTATTTTTTGCAGTCGTATCCCCATTTAAGATACACTGCACCCCAAGTAAATCCTGCACCAAAGGTTGCAAGTATAATATTATCACCCTTACGCAATTTATCTTCCCATTCCCATAAGCATAATGGCAAAGTTGCAGATGTAGTATTACCAAAGTGTTCAATATTAATCATTACTTTTTCTTTGGGTAATTTCATTCTTTGAGCTGTTGCTTCGATAATACGCATATTTGCTTGATGTGGCACTAACCATTGTAAAGTTTCAGAAGTAAGATTATTTTTTTGCATTACTTCAATTGCAACATCAGCCATTTTAGAAACTGCCCACTTGAAAACAGGCTGTCCTTCTTGATAAATATAGTGTTCTCGTGCGTCTATGGTTTCATGCGAAGCTGGTTTAACTGAACCACCTGCTTTTTGATGTAGATGTGTTTTCCCAACTCCATCTGATTGTAGAATTGAATCAATAATTCCTACATCTTCAGTTGTTGGTTCAAGCAATATTGCACCGGCTCCATCTCCAAAGATAGGACATGTAGCTCTGTCGGTATAATCAACAATAGAAGACATTTTTTCAGCTCCAACAACAATAACTTTTTTAGCTCTACCTGTTTCAACAAATTGTTGTGCTGTAGTTAAAGCATAAAGAAAACCACTACATCCGGCGTTTAAATCGTAGCTAAAAGCATTTTTTATGCCTACTTTATGTGAAATAATGTTTGCAGTTGCTGGAAACTGGTGGTCGGGTGTAACAGTTGCACAAATTAACAAATCAATTTCAGAAGGATCTGTATTTGTTTTTCTTAATAATTCTTGCACTGCTTTTGCCCCAACAAAAGATGCACCTTCGCCTTCTTCTTTAATAATGCGTCTTTCTTTGATGCCAATGCGTGTCATTATCCACTCATCAGTTGTATCAACCATCTGACTCAACTCTTGGTTTGTCAATATATAATCCGGTAAATAAGCTGCAATACCAGTAATAGTAGCACGAATTTTACTCATATTTTGATACTTTATGCCATTATTAAACCAAATGGCTGTTAAAATAATTTATTGATTTGCTTCTTTATTAATAGCAACTTTTCCTTTGTAGTATCCACACTCTGAACATACTCTATGATATTGCACAGATGCACCACAATTAGAACAAACCATAAAAGTAGGTTCTGTTGCTTTAAAATTTGCTCTTCTTGTTCTTGTTCTTTGCTTTGATAAGCGATGTTTTGGGCTTGCCATAATATATTTAATTAGAGTTATTAATTGTCAAATTTATGTTTGCTCAGCTGTTCCCACAGTTGAGATTTGTTGCCACTGGCTCTCATGTTTTCCATGATTTCAAGAATTTCTCTATTGCACTTTGAGTTTTCAATATCTTCATCATCATGCACATTTCTAGGTGGAATTGCTAATGTAATGAAATCGTACAATAGATCGTCTAATTCGATAAAATCAGTATCAGGCGAAATTTGGATAATGTTGTCTTGGTCTTTTTTGCCCATCGCTTCAGTTGTATAAATCAACATTTGTTCGTCAAAAATTTCAACCTCGCAAGTATCAAGGCATCTGTCACAAGGCAAGTGTACAAACCCCTGCAACACTATGTTTAAATGCAAAGCACTTTCAATTCTTTCTCCTTTTATCAAAACTTCCACCTCAACTTTCTCAATATCAGTATCTTCATTATATACCTTGATTAGCGACTCGTCAATATGAAAATCAAACTCATGCTCGCCAAGAGGGAGACCTGCAAATTTGATAGAATATTTTTGACGCGACTTTTTCACTGATAAAAATTTTAGTGCCTGCAAAGTTACAATTTTTTCTAATTGTTAAGGAAAAAATAATATTAGGACATAAAATATATACTCTTTGTGCATTTATATCAAATTTAATTTGATGTATTGATTGACAAGTAAATATTTTTTACGGGCAAAAACTCGAAAAAATTATATCTTTGTAAAAAACCATTCTACAAAATAGCAAATGGCAAAAATAGTAAAAAACAAAAATTTACACCAAGCAAAAAGCAATAAAAAAGACGAATTTTATACCCAACTTTCAGATATTGAAAGAGAATTAAAGTATTACAAGCATCACTTTAAAGACAAAGTAGTGTATTGTAATTGCGATGACCCAAGAGTGAGTAACTTTTTTCATTATTTTTCTTATAATTTCGAAAAACTTGGATTGAAAAAACTCATTACTACTTGCTACAAAAACCAAAACATGGACTTGTTTAGCCAAAACGACAGCGAACAAGCAATCTATCTTGAATATACAGGCGACAAAAACGGCAATAATATTCCCGACCCAGCAGAAATCGGAATTAAAAACCTTAAAGGTGACGCAGATTTTAGAAGTAAAGAATGTATTGAACTTTTAAAACAAGCAGATATTGTTGTTACTAATCCGCCATTTTCACTTTTCCGTGAATACGTTGCTCAACTAATAGAATACGACAAAAAATTCGTGATTGTAGGACACCAAAACGCTATATCATATCGTGATATTTTTAAACTTATCAAAGAAAATAAATTGTGGTTAGGCTATGGTTTTAAAGGCGGTGCGGCTCACTTCATAAACAAACATTACGAAGATTACGCAACAGCGGGCGACCATAAAGAAGGTATGATACGAGTTTCGGGAGTTCACTGGTTTACAAATCTTGACATTTCAAAACGACACGAAGATTTGATACTTTATAAAAATTACAATCCAGAAGAATATCCGACATACGACAACTATGATGCAATCAATGTTGATAAAACAAAAGATATTCCAATGGATTTTGATGGCGTTATGGGCGTTCCCATTACATTTCTTGACAAGTATAATCCAGACCAATTTGAAATATTAGGTTTGTCGGCTTCTGCTGGTTATAACTCTGAAATTGTTGGTATTCCGTTTTTAGGTGATAAGGATGCAAGACCATTAATTAATGCGAAAAATACATACGCAAGAATTTTTATTAAAAACAAGAAAGTGCAAAAATGAAAATAGAACTTAAAGAAATCACCGTCAGAGAACTTACAGACGGCTACCAAGACAATGAAGAAAATGGAGTTGTCGGCTATGGTGGATTATTGGATATACGCCCTCCTTACCAACGAGAATTTATTTACAAAGACAAACAACGAGATGCAGTAATAGACACAGTTACAAAAAATTTTCCATTG
>CAZKDV010000130.1:0-4548 GCA_964551645.1 uncultured Bacteroidales bacterium
TAAATATTTGTTGATTTATTAAAAATAAAAATCAAAAGTAATCAATTTATTATAATAAATTATATTATTTCAAAATTTTTTGTCGTTTTTTTATTGATATTCAGATAAATATAATACCGTTAAAGAAACAACTACTTGAGAATAATATTTTAGTAAAACAATGTTTTGTTTTCTTTTAAATTTGCATTTTTTAATAATGCATTATAAAGTTCGTAACTTACTCTGCTAGTGAAGTTTCTTTTTTGATTTGCTATTAGCATTTCATACATATTGTCATTGCTTTCTTGAGGAAGTTCTATATTTGTAGTTTGAATAACAAATACTCCGGCTGAACCTTGAATTGGTTTAGACATCACATCTTTGTTAGTTGCAAAAATAGTTCCTAAAACTTTAGCTTCGGGTCCAATCATTGGAACATTTATAGATGCAAAGTTTGCATTTTCAACATCAATTATGATTTCATTAAAGGATTTAGCAAGTGCTTCTATATTGTTTGCTTTTGCATCATTGATTTTTTGCTTTAACATTTCAGCTTTTTTCTCTTTAATAACTTGTGGCATAATTTCGTCTTTAATGTCTGCTAATGCCGGTATGCCTTTTTCTCTAATATCTCTTATTAAGACAACTACATTTTTATTTTCTGTAATTAAGTCAAAAACATCGGATACTAGTCCAAGTTTTGCATTTTTTCCAAAAGCCCACCTAATAATTTCTCTTCCGTCTTGAATGCCCGGAATTGTAAAATCGCTTGTAGTAATATGTTCTGATGTTCGTTTAACATATCCGAGTTCAGCAATAGCGTTATCAAATTCTTCAATAGTTTTATTTTCGCCAGCAAATTTACTTGCTTCCGTATAAACGATTTGCATAGTTTCAGAGCTAGCTTCAATTGTATATTGAATGTTTGCAATTTTAGCTTTTGTT
The DNA here is from genome assembly GCA_964551645.1 of uncultured Bacteroidales bacterium. Classification (GTDB taxonomy): domain Bacteria; phylum Bacteroidota; class Bacteroidia; order Bacteroidales; family DTU049; genus CAZKDV01. The sequence goes on from CAZKDV010000130.1 coordinate 925, forward strand.
TCAAACGCTTTTTTGCCTGTTAAATGAACAATATGAAAGCCGAAAGGAGATTCAACTACAAAATAATCGCCAACTTTATTATCAATACATGCTTGATTAAATTCAGGTACCATAGTTCCGTCAATAAACCAATCAAGATTTCCACCATTATTGCTGGCAGATTTATCATCTGAAAAATCAGTAGCTGTTTGAGCAAATTTCAAACTATCAACATTTTTCACTACTACTAATAGGCTATCAGCTTTTATTTTTGCATCATCTTTTGTTCTTGTAATAGCTGGGTCAGAGCGTAAAGCACCCTTGTAGGCTACTAAAATATGAGCAGCTTTAAGCGAATCTGGTCTATTTTCTTTTGTTAGTAATTTGTGAATATGATAAACATTATTTTCAATGTATGGTCCAATTACAAAGCCAGCATTTTTGTCAAATAATGAATCTGCTGCAGTTGGTAATTCTTCTCTTTTGATAAAACCAGTATCGGCTCTAAAATTCACATCAGAATTATTATTAGCAAATAAGAAATTTTCTTTTTTGTCTTCAAAAGGAATTTCAATAAATTCATTATATATATCTTCAATACTTTCTTTAGCAAATTCCATATCCCTTGAACTAGGTAGAACATCAAATATCACATAATCAAGATATACGGAGTGTTCTTGTTCGTATTCTAATTTATGATTATTATAATAGTTTTGATAATCTTTATTTGTGATAGTAGTTTCTTCATCAGGTATAGCATTATATTTAAGAGAAAAAACTTTTGCATCTGCAAACATATTTTGTTGTTTTTGCATAGATTTAGCCATAACAGTTGGCATAAAGTATGCTTTTGAAATCATTGTTTGATATTTGCTTTGCAAACGCTGTTCTTTAATAACATTTTCTATCATAAACCATTGACTTTGCTGTCTTGCATCAAGTTCGTCAAGATGCATAAGATAGTTTTCAACTAAGCTAGGGTTAAAAACACCTGTTTGAGGATCAGTAAAATTTTGTTTAATAATTTGATGAATATTAACACCAGTCATCATATCTACCATTTCAGCTTTAGATACTTTAAGTCCTAATGCTTTATATTCTTTGCTGTATATGGTTTGTCTAACCATTTCGTTAAATACTTCTTCTCTAATTTGGAATATCATATTGTTGTCAATGTTCTGACCGTATTGTTGTTTGTAAAAATCAAGTTGTTCCTCTAATTTGTTAGAGTAATCTCTATATGATACTTTTTCTTTACCTAAAACAGCAATATCAGGAATGCTGTTAGAACCACCGCCTTTGCCCGGTCCGAGTAAGTCTCCTAATACAAACAATACAATTGCCCCACCAATAACAATTAATAGTAATGTAGAGTGTTTGCGTATTTTACCTATTGTTGCCATACTTCAAAATATTTAGTTTGCAAAGTTATAATTTATTTTTATTCAATAGTATGAGAATGTGTTTTTTTTAATTTGCATAAAAACAAAACTAGCATATAATAATACTGTAGTGTATGAATATGCTAGTGTTTATACTATATTGTTATAGTTTCTTTTGTAAGTTGGAAAAGATTAAAATGGCCAAAATTGATTGTCAAACCATATCTTTTCTGTCAATTCTTTGTCTAATTTTATGAGTAGCTCATAATGACTTTTTTCCCAATTAGATAACCAATTAAATAAGTTTTTTTCTTCAATATCAACACTTTCTTCTGCTCTTTTTGAGTAATATTCAATTGCTTTAGTTTCAAAGTTTATAGCTGCTTCAATTGCTGCTGCTTCAAATCCGGCTCCTGATATTTGTTCTTTGATTTCTACATTCAAAATTAATTTTGTAATGTCGTTATCTTCTTTGGCATTAAGGTTTTGTTTAACAAATACTCCATGTTTTGAATAGTTTTTATATTGTTCGGATAAAAAATCAATATGCATTTGTTCTTCGGCAGCCATCAGTTCAAATATCTTTTTAACTTCTGGACTATTTGTTTTGTTAGCAACTTCCATGTAAAGAGCTTTTCCTCTTGCTTCCATCAAGATAGCTTTTTTAATGATTTCTAAAGTTTTATTTTCCATATTAATTATTATTTTAAGTTAATGATTTTTATTAAGTTTATTATGACATTTGTAGCCTTTTCCATTGATTCTAAGGGAATATATTCGTAAATGCTGTGGAAGTTATGACCTCCGGTGAAAATATTAGGGCAGGGTAGTCCCATATATGAAAGCCTTGCACCGTCAGTACCGCCTCGTATAGGTACTATTTTAGGTGTTACATTAGACAACTTCATAGCTTCTACTGCATAATCTACAATATATGATACGGGCTGAATCTTAGGTAGCATATTGAAATATTGGTCTGTAATTTCAATGCAAATATATGAATTATTATATGTATGATTGATTTTGCTAATGATTTCTTTTAAATAATTTTTTTTGTTTTCAAATTCCTCTATATTATGTTCTCGGATTAGATATTTAACATTTATTTGGTTAACATCGCCTGAAATATTTATTGGATGATAGAATCCTTCATAATTATCTGTTGTTTCAGGTCGTTCATTGATTGGAAGCAAATTATGCAGTTCATTAAATAATTGAATAGCATTTACCATTTTATTTTTTGCATATCCGGGGTGTATGTTTTTGCCAGAAATATTGATTTGGGCAATTGCAGCGTTGAAATTTTCATATTCTAGTTCGCCTAATTCGCCTCCGTCAATAGTAAATGCAAAGTCAGCTCCAAATTTATCTACATCAAAAAAATCAACTCCTCTGCCTATTTCTTCATCAGAAGTAAATGCAATTTTAACTTCACCATGTTCAATTTCTGAATATTCTATCAAATATTCAATAGCAGTCATTATTTCTGCAATTCCTGCTTTGTCGTCAGCGCCAAGTAAAGTTGTTCCGTCAGAGCAAATAATAGTTTGTCCTCGATATTTCGTTAGTTCTGGATATTCTTTGGCTTTTAGAACTATATTTTTTTCTTTATTCAAGAGTATGTCTGTGCCATCATAATTATGGATTGTTTGTGCATTTACATTTTCTCCAGAAGTATCAGGGCTAGTGTCAATGTGTGCTATTAAGCCTAAAATAGGCAGTTTTTTATTTGTATTTGAAGGTAGAGTGCCTATTACATAATTATGCGTGTCAATGTAAGCATCTTTTATGCCAATTGAAATTAGTTCATCACAAAGATACTTAGCAAATTCAATTTGCCCACAAGTACTGGGATATTGCTCTTTATCAAACTGACTTTGAGTATTAAATGAGATGTATTTTAAAAATCTTTGCAATATTTTATCTTTCATATAGATTTAAAAACATGAGTCAATAATTTTATCATCTACTTGATTTGGAATTTTCACTTTGAGTCGTTTTTCCTTTTTCATGGCTTTTTCCATTGCAAACATTGCATGTGGATTTCTTGCCCAATTTCTTCTTGCAATTCCATTATTTACATCCCAGAACAACATGTTTTTAATTTTTGTTTCGGCTTCTTTTGACCCATCTATCAACATTCCAAACCCTCCGTTAATCACTTCTCCCCAGCCAACACCGCCGCCATTGTGAATAGAAACCCAAGTTGCTCCTCTGAAAGCATCACCAATAACATTATGAATAGCCATATCTGCTGTAAATG
>CAZKDV010000131.1:0-4186 GCA_964551645.1 uncultured Bacteroidales bacterium
GATTATATGTGTTTCCATTAACTTCAAACTCAGTTACAGTGATTGTGTCACCATCAACATCGTAGTCATTAGTTAATACACTTCCACTAACAGGAGTATCTTCAGGAGTAGTAGCAAAATCATCAATAGCTACTGGGTCATTGTTAGTTAAATAAACCGTAACACTGTCGGTGCTTGAATAAACTTTGTCTTCAAATTCAGTAGTTACGCTTGCAATATTAGTTACGCTAGCGTTAATTATGTCTGCTGCTGTTATAATATAATTAGCTGTAACGCTTATACTGTCGCCAGGAGCAACTTCATCATCAATTGGAGGCAAATTAGCAATTTTGTCGTCTTCTATTTCAAAGTAAAACAGGGTTACATTTCCTGTGTTAACTACTTTGTATTCATAAACTATGGTGTCGCCTACATTTGCATAATTACTACCCGAAATAGCAGTTTTAGTTAAACTGAAACTTGGCTTAGCGTCTGCATATACAATTTCAATATCTGATGCTTCTGTCAAGTTTCCGCAAAAAACATTGCCTATAGCTGTAATAGTATTTTTAAAATAGCCGTAATCTATGTCAAATTGGCTTACTTGACTGCCAACAGTATAATGCCATATTTCATCAACATCTAAAGTATTATTGTTATTAGTGTCCCCTGACAAGTATATTGGTGCTGAAATAGCTTTATCGTCTATAATATTAATACTATTTATTTTTACATTTCCTGTATTAGAAAGCATAATATCATATTCAATAGTTTGTCCTACTTCATCATAAGTTGTAGATTTTGCAGTTTTTTCTATTGTCCATGAAGGCAAGCATTTTGGAGTAATTTCAATTAAAGATTCGTTATTGTCTGTATTGGGATCTTGTGGAATAGCATAAGTAACTTCGGCTAAGTTAGTATAAGTACTTTCGCTTTCAGGTTCATTAACTGTAACTGTTATTTCAAGTTGTTCATAAGTGTTATATACAATTGTTCCAACGCTCCATTCTCCTGTATTAGGGTTATAAGTTCCATTAGAAGCATTATGTGACACATATTGAAATCCATTTTGGATAATATCTTCAATGATAACTCCAGTAGCATTACCAGGTCCTTTGTTTTTTGCTGTGATTGTAAATACAACTTGAGTATTTACTTCAGGATTTAAATTATTAACAGTTTTTGTAATATCCAAATCGGCTGCACCTAATCCGAAGTTGTTAGAACAACTACTTATGCCACATGAGTTAAAAGATATTGGATAATATTCATTAGAAGTAGTAAGGGAGTAACCATCAGGTAAAGGAGTAACAATTTTAACAATATAATTGCTGTAACTTAATGCTACAGTAATGTCGTCAAATAACACATATTCACTATTAGCAAAATTACTATTATTTGATTCTATAATGCGTATAGTAGTGTTTTGTGAATAATAAGATGTCGGAATAGCAATTACTTCAATGTCATTACTTGTAGAGTTTCCTGTTATTCTTTTTAATTGATACCAGCCACTTGTGCCGTTTGCAGAAACTTCAATATCTACCCAATCGTTGGTACTACTAAATGCACTTTTTGTATAAGAAAATATAAGTGTAGCTTGTAAAGTATTTCTTAAGTCAAGTTTTCTTTGAATAGATTTTTGACTACTGCTTCCATCTCCTTGTATTCTAAGATTTTTATCATTAGTAATGTATATGCTTCCACTACTTGGAGAATTGTCGTCATTCTCTACCCAATTTTCTGCCCAATTAAGAGTGCCATCATTGTTATTGTATTGCTGCTGAATGAATTCATCTTGTACATAATGAGATGTATTTGTAATAGGGTTAATCTCTGTATAAGCTATTTGAACATTGTCAAATGTAACATATTCAGAGTTAGCAAAACCATTATTGCTTGACTCAATAAAGCGAATAGTAGTGTTTGAAGAAATATATGCAGATATATCAAAGTTTTCATCACCATTAGAACTATTACGACCAGAATAACGCTTTAGTTGTGTCCATGTGTTACCGTTTGCAGATATTTCGATATCCACCCAGTCAGTGCTTGTACTGCTAAATGACGATTTGTTGTACGAATAAGTAAGCATAGCGATTTTAGCATTGTTTAGATTAGCACTTCTGCTAATAGAAGCTTGAGATGCATTTGCGTTACCTTGTACTCTTAATGTGCCATTAGTTATGTATATATTGCCTGTGTTAGGCAAATTATCGTCATTTGTTTCTGTCCAATTTCTACTCCAATTTTTTGTGCCGTAATTTCTATTGTATTCTTGAGTAGTAAATTCGTCTTTTATGATAAAATTAGTTTTGTAAGTATTTATGTCTCGACATTCTACTTCAAATTCGTATCCTCCTGTGTTTGGAGTAGTTTGTGTTTTAATTAAAATGTCTCCTTCGTCAATTAATCCATTTTCATTTATGTCATTATATAATGATAGTTCGATTCCTTGTATTCCTGGGTCTCCAGTATTAAATATACCATCTAAAGCAAGATCGGCAAATACAATACCGTTAATAACATTTTTATTAGGAATATTTATACAAGTAATTGTAAGATTTACTGTTGCTACATCACACACTTGGGAGTCATATTTACTACAAACTTTGTAGGTAAATTGGTCAGTTCCTTCGTAGCCTGCATTAGGTATATATGTAACAGTACCATCAGTATTTACAATTAAATTTCCTTGTGTAGGTTGGGACATTATAGTAACAGAACTAAGATCAGGGTATCCTATGTCATTAGTAAGAATATTGACAATAGAAGGAATGTCTTTTGTAACGAATTCATTATCATCAATAGCATCCATCAATGCTCTAACGCCTAAATATTGAAATTCTGAACAATTGCCTAAATCATTATATGTAACATTTGATTGGTTTAGATTTGCTTCTTCATACTGTCCATTAGTATTGCTTGGGTCCACTTTTACGATATAGCAAGAAGGGAAGTAAATTAGCTCTACATTATCAATAAAGAAGTAATCGTCATTAGCTGTATTTCCATTAGTAGCAAAACTTATAGTGTTTGCACCATTTGCATTAATATAGTTTGGATCAATAAGTAAACTTACTTTTTCGTATAAATAATTGGTGCCAATATCGTCTCCATCACTAATTACCATAAGTATGTTCCCGTTAATGCTAACCGTAAGGGATTCTCCTTGTTTATTTAAATCTTGTCTTCTGAAACAAAACTTTAATGCAGCTCCACTAGCTCCTGAAAAGTTCATACTTCTGCTGGCAGTAGAGTTTGCTCCACTTAATCTCAATGCTATGTTGCTTTCATTCCCTGGCATAGCATCTGTTTGTAAAGTGATATTAGAAGTGCTGCTACGACTCCACTGTCCATTCCAATTAACAGTACCATCATTTGTATTATAGTCGCTAGATGTTGGGAATATATCTTTTGCATATTTGTCTCCTCCTACGGTAAATGAAAATCTTCCATTGGGATCACTTATCGTACTTCCTAACATATCATCGCCAGCATCAATAGTTTCATTACAGTTTAAGTCAGCATACAAATCAACTTTAATACCTTCAATAAATTCTTCATTTCCATCGTATGTAGAGTTATCAGGTAGTTGCTCAAGAAAAATTTTACCTCTAAGTACATTAACAGCAGCACTTAGAGCCACATCTTCACATGGTTTCACATCAATAACAACCTCGGCAATATCACAGATGTCTGGATATTCTTGTGAACAAATCATGTATTCAAACTTATCTGTACCAGTAAATCCAAAATTTGGGGCATAAGTAATCGTACCATCATCGTTTATTTGTATGCTACCATTTTCGGGTATTAATAAGTCTCCAGATAAAATTTTAAGAGAATAAGGATCAACAGAACATAAATATCCGGCATCATTCAACAGTACATCAATAATTACAGGTGTGCTTGGTTCGGTAAGTTCTCTGTTATCATTGGCTAAAATAAGTTTATCCAAACAACGAGGAATCATTAGATAGCCTACATCCATAGAAATACCTGAAGTAGGAGTTGGATTTCCAGCATTTGCATCTTGTCCCCAAATTGCTGTTATAGGACTGCCATCGCATGTAAATACTGCTGCACCGGATTGGTCATTTTTCGCAGTATTATACAATTTAAGCGATTGCAAAGCATTTATGCTATATTTTTCATCGTAGGCTATATTACATAGTGTTTTTTTTGCGGTAACATCACCGAGATT
>CAZKDV010000132.1:0-4021 GCA_964551645.1 uncultured Bacteroidales bacterium
TTCCTTTTGAACGGAATTTATATTATCTTTGCATTGGAGTTGTGCAACAAACACAAGGGTTTGGCGTCAGTGGGTGGACAGTGCGAATAGAAATATTTGAGCAATTAATAAACTTTGGTGCTGGCAGACAGTTTTCGGTTTCAAAAGCCCACCAACGCAAAGCCCGAAACTTTGGCGATTATGGCAGGACGACCCACACGACACAGACAAAATCAAATAATCAAGGCGATACAAAATGGACTTCACAACATTAACGACAGTAGGAAATATCGGATTTTACAACAGTTGTGAGGTAACAGAAATATTCTTATACAGAAAGAGTGATAACCTTGTATTCAACTTTTTTACGTTAGCTGTTTTTGAAGAAAAACCATACAGTGGTTTAAATAAAAAATTCTTGAGTAATAGAATAGCTGTAAATGAAAATTACAATTTAGGTATTCAACGTTATTGGTTTACGATTGAAGATGCAAAAACAAAGTTTGACGCACTTAGGAAACAAAATGAATGGAGTGCAGACGGAATTAACTTCTCACAATTCCCACAACTAAAATACCTACCGAAACAATATGTTCCTTCTGTTGAAGGAAATCGTGTAAACCAAATCCTGAAAAACAATTTTCATAATGGTTCTTACACAATAGAATTCTTTGATGAAATTAAATCAAATCTTAGTTTTATTTTAAAAATAGACTCTTTAGCAAAATATAACGAACTCTGCGAAAAAATAAAGGAATATGTCCCAATAGACCTATCTGTTGTTCGTGACAGAATAGGAAATTTTATTTTTCAATTCCCTGTGACCATAATTGAACCGCATTCAAAAGCCCTTCCTACTTGGGACGGTGTTGATATGAATTTTTCTTGGCACAATTCTTTTTCTCAAACAAATATTCCAGATTGCTTAATACAAGTAGAATCTACATTTGACAAGAACTATATGGGTTCTACAATTACAGAATATAATAAAACCAGCAATCAGAAAATAATTATAGGAAATCTTGACCAAATAAATCACATAAAAATTTGGAGAAAAGAGCCAAGTTTGATTTTATCTACTTTTAGTGGCACATACATTCGTGGTTTTCATTTGGGTATGGGAATAGTGAATCCAGAACCGAGGATATTTGAAATAGACGGAAACAAGGTTAATGTTCAAATTGCCTCCAAGGAAAATCATAAGAATAAAAAGAAAGTACCAACATACACAGATCACATATCAAACAATCTCTACGAAGTCGAAAAACAACAATTAGCAAAGAAATTAGCATTCAAACAATATAACAATTCTCTTTCAGAGGTTGCGTTAAACGACATAAGAAAGTTGATTAAAGAAAAAGATGAAAATGGAGTGTATTTATGGGACCCATTTTTGACTTCAATAGATATTCTAAAAACACTTTATTACTCACAAACGGCAAATGTAGAAATAAAAGCGATTGGAGCGTTTAATAAAAACGTAAGAAAAATTTACGATGTAGATAATGAAGTAAAATCCATTAGCTTTTGGGATAACTTTAAAGAACGTCTTTTTTCTTGCTTTGGAAACAAAAAGACAACTCAAAGCGGCCCTTTATGGAAGGAATACATAGATAGAAATAAACTTATACTTGACAATCCAAACCACAATAATTATGGATTAAATCTTGAATTTAGAATTCAACACTCAAATTATGGTTGGGCATTTCACGATAGATTTCTCATTTTCCCAAGTGGGGAATTGAAAAGACCGCAAGTATATTCTCTTGGCACTTCAATTAACTCATACGGAAATACTCATCATATATTGCAAGAAGTTTCACATCCACAACCCGTTGTTGATGCATTTAATGAATTGTGGAATAAATTAAATCACCCTAATTGTTTAGTATGGAAATTCCCGAAATAATATTAATGCAAGCAATAGTTAAAAGCAATTCGTCTTCTATTCACATAGAATTGGATAATCTTTTAAAGAAACTTGAAAGCAAAAAACTTGAAAGTTTTCTTAGTGCCAAAGAAGACGAAAAAATATGGTCAATAGATAATGAAATTCGAGATATTGTAACTAATGCCATACATTTTAATCATAAATTTGAAGAAGGCAAGGTTGAAGAGATTGCTGAAATTATTTTTTCTGCTAAGAAATATCTTCACAAAGGCATCTCAAACGGAGATGTAAAAGCGATACTAATTTTTCTAAGTGTCAATTGTTACTTGCATATAGAACTTGAAAAATTACTTTCTATAAACGAGTTGAAAAGTAGTTATACCAAGACGATTTCCGAAGAAATCATACAAGTTTTAAAAAGCATTAAATTATCAACCCAATCATTACCAAATGTACCTTATTGGGAAAAAGAAATTATGAGTGATTCCCAAAAGGGATTTTTGGAAAATGATATTTCTAAAACATACAGATTCATTGAATCTGTTGAACGCGGTGGCAGAGGGTTTCATTTTAATTTTCTATTGGAAAATTTAATCTCATTTCTATTTCACTTAAATTACACTTGTTTCCTTAACGCATTATCTTGTTTACAAAGTCCAACTGACTTTGTCTTTTATTTTCAGAGTTTCAAAAAAGAAGACCTTTTAAAAATAGCGAACGAAACTTCACTTTCAAATAAATGGCTAAACTTTGAACTTATTCGTCAAATTATTGAAAAAGAACACAAAGAAATTATTGACGAATTAGAGATAGAAGCAGTAAAAAACGTTCTTGACAGAATTAAACTTAACGACTTTAATTTTTTAAAACAGATAGCAATCTATTTTCACAGAAGCAGATTATTTAACGCTGCGTTGGGTGTCTTTTTGACATCGGTCAATAATGAGCAAATGGAAGAAATAATTTCTGACTTTTCCATAGATAGGTATGATTTTCACTTAAAGACAAGAGATGAATTGCTAAATCAGTATGCAAAACTCGTATCAGAAGAGCAACTTGATTTATTTCTTGAACTAATTTTCAATAAATGGAAACGCTACTTTGACAACATTCTCACAACAGAAGATTTTTATCAAAACAGCATTTTATTGACGAACTTTGCAAACTATGTTGTTCACTATCATACACGAAAAACGGCTGACAATGATTTAATTTCTTCAATGGAAAACTTAATTGAAAAAATTAAATTCATTGACTCTGAATGGTCAACTTCCAGTTCTCAACAACTAACGAAATTGTATTTGTATCATTCCGAACTGTATTTACTAACATACGCTTACAAATACAAAAAACTAAACAATCCTCAAATGCTTACGAATTACGAAAGTATTATAAACGACAACATTCAACGTTCACGTTATGTATCAGACGAAACGGAACAACTTTTTGAAATAGGAAAACAAAATATTGACAGGACAAAAGACGAATAAAACGGCATTGACAAAAATTAAATACGACAGACAAAAAAGCCACAAACCGCTAACAAGCGGTTTGAATGCAAGGTGGGTAAAGTACTTCGATTTAACATTTTAGGCTTAATGGACATTTTTAATGCTAAAATTCTCTACAAGCATTATTTTTATTAATTTTGAATACAATCAAAGGTTATGAATAAAAAAAATGCTTTTACTGCAATAGTTCAATTGTAAAAAAAACGGATTTGTAAATAAAGTTCAGCGTTATAAATGCCATACTTGTGGTAGGCAATTTATAGGTGGTCAAAGAATAGATAATACGGAACTTTGGCGAAAATACACAGAGGGGAAGCAAACTTATACTCAGTTAGCTAATAAATATCAGTGTTCTATCAAAACTATTCAGCGTAGATTGGATTCTGTACAAATTAATATAGTAGAAAAATACCCAAGAAAAGTTATTGTATTAACTGATACAACCTATTGAGGAAGGGGTTTTGGAGAAATGTTGTTTAAAGATGCTATAAGCAAAGAAAATCTCTTAAAATACTATGTTAAACTAAAATGAAATAATATTTAGATCTAAATATTTGGTAGATTGAAATATTTGTTGTAATTTTAGTCTCTAATTTAATTCATTATGGCAAAAGCATTAATTATACCAGTAAAAGAAGAT
>CAZKDV010000133.1:0-3945 GCA_964551645.1 uncultured Bacteroidales bacterium
ACAAACCTGTTTCTTCATCAACTGTAAACAAACATTCAATTGCTCCATGTTCAATAGAATTCTCTTCCAAAATTGCTAACTGTAAAGCCATTCCGATACCATTATCAGCACCCAAAGTAGTTCCTTTTGCTTTAACCCAATCACCATCAACATAAGCATCAATTGGATCTGTTAAAAAGTTCTTTTCTATATGACTGTGTTTTTCGCAAACCATATCCATGTGGCTTTGTAACACAACGATAGGATAATTTACACAATTTTTATGTGCTTTTTTTCTTATTAAAACATTTCCAGTTTTATCAACTTCATGTTCTAAATTATGTTTTTTTGCAAAATCAACTAAATAATCTATGATTTTTTCTTCGTGCTTAGAAGGTCTCGGTATTTGTGTTATTTGATAAAAGTACTTCCAAATTGGACTAGGTTGTAAATCTAAAATGCTATTATTCATAAGTAATCTTTATTAATTAAAAAACAAAGATACGGTATTTTTTACAAATAAAAGCAGTTAAAAACAAACAGATAGTTGCTTGCAATTTATTGCATTAGAAAAATCAATAAATTGTTATTATTGATTAATACAAGAAACTTAAAAGAACGCCTGCTGCTATTGCACTAGAAATAACTCCGGCTACATTTGGAGCCATTGCGTGCATTAATAAGTGATTTGTTGGGTCGTACTGCAATCCAATTTGTTGAGAAACCCTTGCACTTGCAGGAACTGCAGAAATACCCGCATTTCCGATTAAAGGATTTATCTTATTTCCTTCTTTAAGGAATAAATTCATAAACTTAACAAACAGAACTCCAGATGCTGTAGCTATGATAAATGAAATTGCTCCAAGTACAAAAATTCCAATAGACTTATAGCTTAAAAAGGCAGTTGCTTGAGTTGATGCACCAACAGTCAATCCAATTAAAATTGTTACAATGTCTATCATTGGACCGCCTGCAGTTTCTGCTAATCGTCTTGTAACACCACTTTCTCGCAATAAATTTCCGAAGAACAACATTCCTAACAAAGACAAAGCAGAAGGAACTAAAAAAGCAGTAAGTAGAATACCAAAAATTGGGAATAAAACTCTTTCTTTCTTGGAAACTGCTCTAGGTGGTTTCATTCTGATTACACGCTCCTTTTTAGTTGTCAACAACCTCATTATCGGTGCTTGAATAACAGGAACTAAAGCCATATACGAATATGCTGAAACTGCAATTGCACCCATTAATTCAGGAGCAAGTTTTGATGATAAAAATATTGCAGTAGGACCGTCAGCTCCTCCAATAATTCCAATAGCACCAGCTTCACTTGCTGAAAAACCGAGATGCAAAGCCCCCATATATGTTGCAAATATCCCAAATTGCGCTGCAGCACCTACTATTATTAAACGAGGATTAGATACTAAAACAGAAAAATCAGTCAAGGCACCTATCCCAAGAAATATCAAGGGAGGATAAACGCCTTTAATCACTCCAAAGTATAGATAATTTAAGACACTACCTTCCTCGTAAATGCCTATTTCCATTCCAGGATAAAACGGTATATTCCCTATAATAATACCAAATCCTATGGGTACAAGCAATAATGGTTCAAATTGTTTTGCAATAGCAAGATAAATAAAAATAAGACCAAAACATATCATTACAATATGCCCAATTGTAACATTCCCAAAAGCAGAATATTGGATAAATTGAGCAATATGATCTACAATAAACTTTAAAACACCATCTGACTTTTCCATACTATGCTCCTATTACAAGTAAAGTATCTCCTTCTTTCACTGTTTCACCTTTGCTCGTAGCTATTGATACAATAGTCCCATCTCTATCAGAATTTAATACATTTTCCATTTTCATTGCTTCAAGGGTAACTAACTTTTGCCCAACATTGACTTTATCTCCAACTTTAACATGGTAGTCAATAATAGTACCCGGAAGAGGACTAAGGAATTTATCACCAGTTGTTGATGGTGGTTTAGGAGCAGTTAAAGTAGCTTGTGGTTGAGCAGCTTGAGTAGATTGAACTAGTTTAGGCGTTTTCTGTTGTGCCACTTTTCTATCAACTTCTACCTCATACAAAGTACCGTTAACATTTAGTTTTACGATATTATCTTCAAACTCGTTTACTTCAACTTCATACGGATTTCCATTAATTTTAAAACTATATTTTTTCATTTTTTTTTATTATTTTCTAAAAATATTTTCGAATACCATAAATCTTTGAACTCCATGGAGAATATGGTCTTACAACTTTTTTTATTGTTATTATTGTATTTTCAACATCGTGCATTTCATCAGCATACAAATATATAGCCGTTGCTATAGCAGCATTAAGTTCTCCTGACATTATATGCTTTTCCTCAATAATTTCTTCGCCAATAGTAGGATGAGTGTGCTTTTTAGGAATTTTATATGAAAATTGCTTCTGATTTATAATACCCATCCATTTATATATAAAAAACAACAATATCAAACCCGAAAAAACAACTATCATTGCTATTATAGTAAGTACAATTCCATGCTTATCAAGTCTTTGAAATTCTTCAGCACCAGTTTCCTTAATATTTAAAACATTACTCGTATTTGGTGTTGATTTATCTAAATAGCCCCATGCACCATCTCCATCAGTCTCTCTTCCGTATGTTTTATCTACATATTGGGATTTATAATGTACAGAATCCATAAGGGTTTTAGCATCGCTATCAAATATTGCTATATAGCCACTTTCTTCAAGTTCAAAATTCAAATGGAATGGACCTCTTTCAGTTTTGTTATCTGCAAAGAAAACAACAAACTCTCTTGGATGAATAATTCCCTTTCTTCCAATATTTGGTATTCTATACTTTTTAGGATTATCAATGTCATTTGTTATATATAACATTGAAATATTAATAGGATTATATGCTTCATTGAATATTTCTATCCATGCAACATGTTCGCCGTAATCATCAACATAATTATTCTCATTATGAACTAAAAATTCATTAATTCTAAGTTTTCTATTTCCCTGAGAATAAGCTGTTTGAAATAAAAATAAAAATGAAAATGATACGGAGCAAATTAGTAAATAAAAGCGATTAATTTTCATTACAGAGGTAGATTCGAGTGTTTTTTAGGTGGATTAATTTCCTTTTTAGTTGCATACGCTTGTAAAGATCTTATTATACGGAATCTTGTATTACGAGGTTCAATAACATCATCAATGAATCCATATTTAGCAGCTTGATATGGAGATGCAAACTTATCCATATACTCTTTTTCTTTCATTGCAATATATTTTGCTTTTTCTTCGGGATCGGTAATTGATTTAATTTTTCTTCCTTCTAGAATTT
The DNA here is from genome assembly GCA_964551645.1 of uncultured Bacteroidales bacterium. Classification (GTDB taxonomy): domain Bacteria; phylum Bacteroidota; class Bacteroidia; order Bacteroidales; family DTU049; genus CAZKDV01. The sequence continues at coordinate 3,330 of CAZKDV010000133.1, forward strand.
CAATAGCTCCTTTAGCTCCCATCACAGCAATTTGCGCTGTAGGCCAAGCATAATTTATATCTGCCCTTAATTGTTTAGAACCCATAACATCATGAGCTCCTCCATAAGATTTGCGTAAGGTAATAGTAATTTTAGGCACAGTAGCTTCTCCATAAGCAAATAACAACTTCGCTCCATGAAGAATAATACCACCATATTCTTGTGCAGTACCCGGTAAAAATCCTGGAACATCAACTAAAGTAACAATTGGAATGTTAAATGCATCACAAAATCTAACGAAACGAGCTCCTTTTTTAGAAGCTTCAATATCAAGAACACCTGCTAAATACTTAGGTTGATTTGCGACTATACCCACTGGCATACCATTAAATCGAGCAAAACCAACGACTAAATTTGCCGCATAATTCTTGTGGATTTCAAGAAATTCATTATCATCAACAATTGAGTAAATTATATCCTTTACATCATAAGGCTTGTTAGTATTTTCAGGAATTATATAATTTAAAGAATCGTCTAATCTATCAATTGGGTCATTACACGGAATAATCGGAGGATCTTCAAGATTATTTTGTGGGAAATAACTCATTAATTTTCTAATATACAAAATTCCTTCTTC
>CAZKDV010000134.1:0-3917 GCA_964551645.1 uncultured Bacteroidales bacterium
GAATCAATTAGAATATGTTTGTCAAAATAATACAGCTTGGAATTATATTGAATTTAGTAAAAAAGAATTTGAAAATATTCCTGATTTACAATTTGGTTTTATGTTTACTAATCTTGGTGGTAGTAATTATGACCCGGGTTTTGCAGTTGATGAAATATATATAAAAGCAAGCCCTATCAATCAAGCACCTATTGCAAATTTTTCAACTCCAGAACAAGTAATATGTCAGTTTGATTGCATAAACTTTGAAGATCTTACACTAAACCAGCCAACTTCATGGCAATGGACTTTTGAGCAAGGACTACCCTCCTTTTCAAACATACAACACCCCGCTAATATTTGCTATAATGAAGCAGGAAATTTTTCTGTAACACTAACAGTGGCAAATGAACACGGTTCTGATACTTTAATTCAGAAAAAGTTTATCACTGTTTTGCCTGCACCTCAAATATCACTTGAAGACATTTACATACTAAATGCCGGAGATTCATTAATTATTGATGCTGGATATTTTCCTAAATATTTATGGTCAACAGGAGATACAACACAAAGCATTGCAATAACTGAAGCAGGCAAGTACAGCATTACTGTCTATAGCGATAATGGCTGCTCATTTATGCACGAATTTTTAGTTGATACTCAATACGAACTTATTTTTCCCAATATAATCACGCCAAATGGAGATGGATTTAATGATAACTTTGAAATACAATTTATTGAAAAACACCCCAAAAATAGTCTTGTAGTCTATAACCGCTGGGGAAACAAAGTATTTGAGCAAAGGAATTATGATAATTCGTGGAATGGCAAAAATTTATCAGAAGGAACTTATTTTTATGTTTTCAAATATGACAAAAAAACATATCAAGGAAGTTTAACAATCATTAGATAAAAATAAGATGAAACAGATTATTAGCTCTCTACTTTTTTTTACTGTAATATTGTTTTCTTTAAATTCATGTAAGAAAAAAATTGAATATATAGAAATTCCTCGTATCGAATATAATGTGTTAATTAACAATCAAAACAATCACTATTCTTGGTTTGACAATATTGAAGGCTATCAAAGGACAGATTTTATAGAAACTTTAATAGATAAAGTAGAAAAACATGATGCCACTATTGAAGATAGAAACAACAATAAATTAGACAATCAAAATACAAAATCTATACTAATAGAGTTATTACAAACATATTCCGAACAGCACAACATCAATATTCAAGATATAAACGGACTTCGCTTTCGTGAAAAATGGATAATAAATAAGTCAAACGGCTTCATTGAAAAAAAAGTAAACGCAATAGGATTAATATATTATGATAAGCATATATTGTTTGGAGATAGTATTACGCAATCAAATTTACTAATGTGGATTATTATTAACAATAATAAAACTAATAACCCAAAGCTCTCAAAACTCACAAATGCAATCGCTTATGATGTTCCAATTTCATTTAATAATTATAGCTCTCTAAGATCACAAAACGAAAAAACACCATTCTATTTTGAAAACATTGAGCCATCTTTACGCTATCAAATTGTTGAATTATTATTAAAAATATGCTTCGAACTAAAAGTTCCGGCTTATGATTACTTTTTTTCAGAACTTTCAAAAGCTGATATTTCTAATATTCAAGAAAAAAATGACACAATACAACTTACATCTTTTGACAATATAACAGATAGCGTGATAGTTTCGAAACCTAATATTTCAATGATTAATAAGTTGAAATTTGTAGAAAAATGGGAAATAGATTATAGTACTTTAACATTTAATAAAACCGTAGTAGCAATTAGTCCTTCAGAAGAAATGATTGACAATTATGGAAACTTAAGAGGATATAAGCCACTTTTTTGGTTAGTGTATGACAAGAAAGCTATAGAAGCACTAAGTTTCAACTAACACTAACTCGTTGTGCATTTAGCTCAAACTTATTTAATCGAAAAGTGAATGTTTTTTACTTGCCTAAATTCAAAAAAGATTTATATTTGTAAAAAAACCTTAGCATACATAGCTTCGTTTAGCGACTCCGTTACAAGCAAGAATATGAAATGAGTGAAAATGAATTAAAATCGTATATTTGTGATTATGAATAAATGGATTAAGTTAAGCATTGAATATGCAAATCAAAGGTCGTATTTAGACGATTTATTTCAAGTTTACCCAACAATTCCCAGAAGGGATAAGAGAAATTAATGAAAATATTTGGGCAGAAATTGAAAAATCGTTTAAGAATAAGGACAATGATTTATTGATTAAGCAATTACTAAAACTTGATTTATTCCCAATAAAAGACAGCTATATAGCTTATTTAAAGAGAGATAGTTCTGCCATGGATAGAAATCCAAGAACGATAAATAGAATTTGCGGTCGCCTATATGAAATGGGACTTGATAAAATTTTTGAAAGATGTAGTGAACCAAAAGAAACTAATAGGCAAATTGGTCCAATGTTTCGCGATTGGCTTAACAGAAAATCATTAGGAGTTAAACCCATGCCAATAGAAGAATTTCTAAGTAATGATAAAGATGCAATTTTAGATGCTGGCGATAATGCAATGATGAATTTTGCAAAAGATCATTTAGGATACAAACACAATAAAGGATTGGATTTTATCGGTAGATTTAATAAACAGTATGTAATTGGCGAAGCTAAATTTTTAACTGATTTTGGAGGACATCAAAATGCACAATTTAATGATGCAATTAGCACTATTCAAGCAAAAGGAGTTAAAGCTGTGAAAGTTGCTATTCTTGATGGAGTGTTATTTATTAAAGGGAAAAATAAAATGTATAAGTTAATTACCGAAACTTATAAAGATTATAATATAATGAGTGCTCTTGTTTTAAGAGAGTTTCTTTATCAAATTTAAGAATATGAAAAACTTACTTATAAAATCTGAGAATATTAAAGGACTAGATTACTTGTTGAATGAAAGAGATTTGAAAGGTAAAATTGATTTGGTTTATATAGACCCGCCTTTTGCAACAGGTGGTACATTTACAATTACTGACGGACGAGCTTCGACAATCAGTAATTCAAAAAATGGTGATATAGCTTATTCAGATAAGTTAATAGGAAACGATTTTTTAGACTTTATTAGGCTAAGGTTAATCTTGCTAAAAGAATTGATGTCTGAACAAGGCTCTATTTATCTTCATATTGATTATAAAATTGGTCATTATGTAAAAATAGTAATGGATGAAGTTTTTGGATTAGAGAATTTTAGAAATGATATTACAAGAATTAAATGTAATCCAAAAAACTTTAACCGACTCGGTTATGGAAACATAAAAGATTTAATTCTTTTTTATACAAAATCAAACAATCCGATTTGGAACGAGCCAAGAGAGAAATACACCGAAAAGGATTTTGAAAAACTTTTTCCGAAAATAGACAAACAAGGGCGTAGATATACAACTGTACCTATTCACGCACCGGGAGAAACAGAAAATGGCAAATCCAATCAAGCATTTAAAGGTATCTTACCACCCAAAGGAAGGCATTGGAGAACAGATGTTGAAACATTAGAACAATGGGATAAAGAAGGTTTAATTGAATGGTCTTCAACAGGTAATCCAAGGAAAATAATTTTCGCACATGAAAGAGAAGGAAAACGAGTTCAAGATATTTGGGAATACAAAGACCCACAATACCCAATTTATCCTACTGAAAAAAATTCAGATTTATTAGATTTAATCATCAGAACTTCTTCCAATGAAAACAGTATCGTACTTGATTGTTTCTGTGGTTCAGGTACAACCTTAAAATCTGCCCAAGCAAATGAAAGAAAATGGATTGGGATTGACCAATCAGAACATGCTATTAAAGCAACAATTGATAAACTTGAAGTGATTGAAAGTCCTGACTTCGACACTGGGTCACCCAAAATTAAAATCAAACAATTTTGCTAAC
>CAZKDV010000135.1:0-3798 GCA_964551645.1 uncultured Bacteroidales bacterium
ATCCTGGGTTTAGTGATTATAAGTCTTTAATATTTGATAATAGAAGAGTTGTTTTACTCAAGAATTGTGCGCCTACAGAGTTAGTGGTTTACTTATTATTAACATTAAATAAAAGCATTACGGTACTACATGAAAATAGTTCCGTAGGCGAATATCTTGATGGGGAAATTAACACAATTAACTTACGTTAACTTTTTAAATAATATATCTTGATTCTCTCTATTAAAAGAATAGTAGTTTTTATTTTATCTATATTCTTCTTGACATTTCTGAGAGGAAGTTTGTTAATCATATTGCCTTCAGTCCCTTTATTATTATACATTCTTTATCCCTATAGGATAAAGAAAGCAATAATTCCTCTTTTCATTGTAAGTGCGCTATCGTTTATTATGGGCTTTTATCAAGGCAACAATATAAGTAACATGGTATTTTCCATGCTTATCATGTTTTCTGTTATTGTAATTTTTCTAGGTTCTCCCATAAATCTGACAAATCCTATTAATTTAAAAGATTGGGAAAGAATAAAAAAGTTTGCTGTTGTCTGTTTGTTTTCAATTGTTGTCCTTCATAATGTTTTGGGATTTGTACAATATTTTTTCAATCCATTTGATCATTTTCCACGAGAGGATGCATTTATTGGATTTTATGGGCGACATGGAATTGCTCAACATGGATTGGCCTTAATTAACGGTTACTTCGTTTTGTATTATGTTGGATTACTCTTAAATTCTAATGCGAAAAAGCGAGTAAAGGAAGCCATTTATCTTTTGTTTTTTCTTATATCACATATTTTGTGTTTTTACGGGTTGGGATTTATTATTTTGGTGTGTACAATTTTAGTTTTTATTTCAGTTAAATATTTTAGTGTTAAAAACCTTATTAAAATAGCTTTAATTGGTGTGGCTTTAGTATCTCTATTTTCCTATTTTTTTACGGGTGTGTATAAATATATGATAGAGAACATAAGTTATTTGTTTATTTTAAAACAGGATGTTAATTTTGAGACTGTTTATGTTCCAGGGAAGATTAGGGCTTGGCTATATTATTACGATACATTTGTGGTAGGAGATATACCTCTTTTGCTATTTGGAACTGGACCAGGTGGTTTTAATAGCCGGATTTCATTTCTGCTAAACATTGATTCTTCAAATTTATTTGTAAATATTTTTGGAAGCTCGATGCCCTATTTTCATAAAGAAATAATCTATCCTTTGTGGGATATGTCAGTAATTAGTATGGGCAAATTTAATGACGGTACAAGAAATCAGCCATTTTCATCTTTACTCGCATTGTTAAGCGAGTATGGAATAATTTTCACATTCTTATTAATTAGAATTTTTCGAGAAGTAATTAAAGATATTTGCGAATCAATTAACGATAGTGGAATAAAGGATTTTATTTATTTAGTAAGCATTTATGTACTTATCAATGTTGTATTTGATAATTTTTTAGAGTTTTCAGAAAGTTGGGTTTTCTTTATTTTTTTATTTTTTGTAAAAATCAATAATTTGGTTTTAAAAAACTCAATTAGTAGTTTTTAAATGGAGAGTTTGTTCTTCTATATGGTTGACATGAAGTTTTTTTTAACTGGTGTTGTTTTTTTTTAAATGAAGACAAGATAAATGTTTTTTTGTAATTTATTTATTGCTATCTAAATGTACATTAGGATTAACACTCACTGAAACTTATCGTGATAATTATATTAACGAGTCTCTCAATACGGCTTTTTTTCGTTACTGAATTAGTAATCTTATTTGTTTTTTCTTTATTATTTGGTTTTAAATGTGAAGTTAAGTTGTAAGTATTTACGAAAAATCTAAATCTTTTATTGTGTAATCAGTTGTCTTTCATTTTAAAATTAAGTGATTTATGAAGATGTTTGCAATTCTTCAACTTCCTCCACCAATTCATGGTGCTGCTGCAGTTGGAAAGCAAATTAAAGAAAGCTCTCTTATTAATTCTAGTTTTGATATTCGATATCTACGTATATCAACCAAATCATCCTCTAAAATTTTCAAAGGAAATTTTTTTAAGTTTTTTAGAATTTTTTCTCTGTTTTATAGAGTTCTTTTTCGTTTGCTTAGGTCTTATGAGATAGTGTACATAACTCCTTGTGCGTCTGGTGTTGAGTGGTATAAGGATTTTATTATTTGTCAACTTGCAAAACTTTTAAAAAAGAAAGTGGTTTTGCATTATCATAATAAAGGTATTACCGCTAACCTCTTTGTACCAAGGTGTCTTAAGAAGATCTTATTTAATAAGGTAGATGTGATTTTATTGTCGCCATTATTAAAGTATGATTTAAAAGGTTTAATTTCTGATGAAAATATTTACTACTGTCCCAATGGCATTGATTTTAACAATTACTCTGCTCTCTACATAAAAGAGACGAATAATTTAAATCAGATTCGATTTCTATTTCTTTCGAATATGATTAGGACTAAAGGTGTTTTTATTCTTCTTGAGGCTTGTTATAAATTGCATAGGATGGGGTATGATTTTGAATGTAATTTTGTAGGACCTTGGTATGAAGATATTGAGAGTGAATTTCATCAAACGGTTGATAAATATGATTTACATGCAAAAGTGTCTTATTTGGGTCCAAAATATGAAGATGCAAAGCTCTCTATATTAAAAAGTTCAGATGTTTTTATTTTCCCAACTTACTATCCCGATGAATGTTTCCCATTAGTTTTGTTGGAGGCAATGAGTGTTGGTCTTCCCATCATTTCGACTAATGAAGGAGCAATACCCGACATAGTTCAGGATGGGTTAAACGGTTTTATTGTCCCAAAAAAGGACTCTCATGCTTTAGCAAATGCAATGGGGAAACTTATTCAAGAACCTTTATTGAGAAATGAGATGTCTCTAAAAGGCAAAGAATATTATCTTAGTAAGTTTACATCCCAACATTTTGAAAAAAACTTCGTTGATACAATTTGTAATATTTTAAAAAAATAATGAAAGGAAATAAAGATGTTGTTAAGTTTTGGAAGTATAGTATTGTTCGTGATACTTTAGATTGTGTCCCTATAGATGAAAGGAAGGTTATAAATACAATCAGCCCAAACTCTTATGGTCTTTCTGTTCGTGATGCTGAAATGGATAAAACTCTTCTTAAGTCCGATTATTTAATACTTGATGGAGTCTATTTTGGTTGGCTTCCATTATTGATGAAAGGTGAAAGAATTAGAAGAATAACTGGCTGGGATTGTTTCCAGTTTTTTTCCAAAAAAATGGAAGAAAATAAAGGGCGAGTTTTTTTTCTAGGATCTGATATTGTTACTTTAGAAAATATAAAAAATCGATATCAAAGAGAATTTCCCAATGTGGAAGTGAATTATTATTCGCCGCCATTTAAGCCTGCTTTCTCTGATTACGACAATACTTTAATGATTAAGCGTATTAATGATTTTGCTCCAAACATTTTATTTGTTGGGATGACAGCTCCTAAGCAAGAGAAATGGGCTGTGAATAACAAAGAAGAACTTAATGTTAATGTTATAAGTACTATAGGAAATGTGTTTGATTGGTATGCTGGCAACTCGAAGCGTCCAAGTGCGTTTTGGCAAAAGATAGGGATGGAATGGCTTATTCGTATTTTTCTAAGACATGTTTTAAAAGCTCATAAATTAATGAAAATTGAAGATGGAATTCTATACATTATTCTAATTTATCGTAACTTCTCCACTGCTTTTCTCATTTTATACTCTGTAGCTTTACTGCGATTGTGAATAAATCGGGCTCAAATCCATTTTTCGCCATGGGCAAGCGAATGATGTTCATTACTAACCTGAG
>CAZKDV010000136.1:0-3758 GCA_964551645.1 uncultured Bacteroidales bacterium
TTGCATAAGTTAGCGGAAGAAATTTAAAAAACCAATAATGTGAAATAAAAAACATAAAAACAACAATGAGTATTGCAATAGGAAACCCAAACTTCCTATTCAAATGCTTACAATAATTAAACATTTGCGTAAAAAATGTTTTTTTCATATTAATAATTTAAGTTACAAAAATAGCAATAAAAATAACATCAAAACATGATTTACTTATTGCCTTCAAATATAATTCAGAAAGTAGATATTTATCAATAAACTTTGTTCATTTCTGCTTAAAATAAAATTTGTATTGTGCAAAACTTACCTATTTCACAAAATGTTACTATTTTATTATAAAATATAGCTTAAAAAATATCAGAAAAAGTTGTTTTTCACAACACTTTCCATTTTCCACTTTGTGGTTTTCCAATAAATTTAATTCGCTTATTTTTTTTGAGTATCTGCAAATGATATCTCACTCCATCTCTAGTGATATTTAATTTGACAGCTATCTTTGTCGCCGACAAATAAGGATCATTTGCTAATAACTCCAAAATTATTTCTCTTAATTTAGCCCCATCACTTAATGTGATAGAACTAGTCTTTGGGGTAGTACCAGAACTAATCTTTGGGGTAGTGCTAGAACTAATCTTTGGGGTAGTGCCAGAACTAATCTTTGGGGTAGTGCCAGAACTAGTTTTTGGGGTAGTGCCAGAACTAGTTTTTGGGGTAGTGCATGGCACTATAACCTCAAATAAATCTTATGCTTTACTTACAAATTATAGCTCAGGCAATTGATACTCGTCAATAAATTTCTCCGATTGCTCCATCAATGGGTGCATATACACATCATCATCAAGAAAAGGAACATTTTTGCGATAGTCAGAAACTAAATTTTCTAATATTTGAGATGTTTTCATTGGTCTTCTAAATTCAAACGCTTGTGCTGCATTCATTAGCTCAATTGCAAGTACTTTTTTCAGATTGTTCAAAACCTTATATGCTTTTAGGGCGGCTGTAGCTCCCATACTAACATGATCTTCTTGTCCTTGACAAGTTTCAATGGTATCAACAGATGCAGGGTGCGACAATACTTTGTTTTGAGTTACTATCGAAGCGGCAGTATATTGAGGAATCATAAAACCTGAATTTAAACCCGGTTTAGCTACCAATAAATCGGGCAAACCTCTTTTTCCCGAAATCAGGCGAAATACTCTTCTTTCAGAAATGCTTGTAAGTTCGGACATTGCAATTGCAATAAAATCAAGTGCCAAAGCTAATGGCTGTCCGTGAAAATTACCTGCCGAAACTATGCAATTCTCTTCGGGAAATAATGTCGGATTGTCCGTAACGGAATGCATCTCTGTTTCAATAACACCTGCAACATAAGCAATTGCATCACGCGAAGCACCATGAACTTGTGGCATACATCTGAAAGAATACGGATCTTGAACATGATCTTTGCTTCTTGCAATCATTTCGCTATCTTTAAGAATAGCGCTAATTCTTCTTGCCGTTTCAATTTGCCCTTTATGCGGTCTGATGTTATGCACTATCAAATTGAAAGGAGTTACCAAACCATCATAAGCATCTAATGATAAAGCTCCAATCACATCAGCCCAATTATTAAGTTTTTGTGCTTCAATCACGATATATGCTCCAAATGCCTGCATAAATTGCGTTCCGTTAAGCAAAGCCAAACCCTCTTTTGATTGCAAATGAATTGTTTGCAATTCTGCTTTTTCAAAAGCATCAGCGGCATTCATCAATTCGCCTTTATATTTTACTTTTCCATTTCCGATTAATGGCAAAGCTAAATGTGCCAAAGGTGCTAAGTCGCCCGAAGCGCCTACAGAGCCAAACTCGTAAACTATGGGCAAAATGTCATTATTTAGCATGTCAGCCATGCGTTCAATCGTTTGCACCTGCACTCCCGAATATCCAAAGCTCATATTTTGTATTTTCAACAAAAGCATCAATCTCACAATATCATCGGGAATAATTTCTCCTATTCCGCAAGCATGAGACAAAACAAGATTTTTTTGTAATTTTTCTAAATTATCATTATCTATTTTTATGTTACATAATGAACCAAAGCCGGTATTTATTCCATAAACAGGTTTTGATTGTGAAGCAAGATACTCATCAAGCCATATTCTACTTTTTTGCACTGCACTCAAAACTTTATTGGATAATTCAACTTTCGGCTTTTCTTTCAAGAAATACGAAATATCTTGCAAACTCAAATGTTTGCCAATCTGAAAAGTATTACTCATAGTATTTTATAGATTATCTTTAAGGTATTTAATCAAATCGTCTTTACTTAATTTAAGTTGCTCGCCTGTTTGCATATTTTTCAGAACAAATAAATTTTGTGCTATTTCATCTTGTCCTGCGAGTACAACAAATGGAATCTTTTTCTTATCAGCATAATTCAACTGTTTTTTCATTTTGTGATTGTCAGAATATATTTCAGATGAAATACTTTCTTTTTGCAAGTTTAAAAACAAAGGAAAAATATAATCTAGTTCATCTTTTCCAAAATTAACAAATAATACAGAAGAAGTTGTATGTATAGATTCGGGAAATAAATTTAGTTCTGACATCACATCATAAATTCTGTCAGCACCAAAAGAAACACCAACTCCCGACATATCGGGCAGTCCAAAATATGCAGTAAGATTATCGTATCTGCCGCCTCCGCATATACTTCCAATTTGAACATCTTTGGCTTTTACTTCAAAAATTGAACCCGTATAATAATCTAAGCCTCTTGCTAATGACAAATCAAATTTTACTTCCATTGCAATATTTGCGTTATTGATATATCTAAACAATTCTTTCACCTCTTCTAAACCTTTCATTCCGACATTTGTATCTTTCAAAAGTTTCTCTAATTGAGAAAACAATTCATCTTGATTAAAATTAGTTTGCACCAAAGAAAGAATTGCGTCTGCAGCCTCAGCATCAATCCCTTTTTCAATCATTTCTTTCAATACTATATCTTTTCCTACCTTATCAAGTTTATCAATTGCTATTGCTACAACATTAAGTTTATCAAAGAGTTTGTAAGTATGCAAAATTCCGTCTAATACTTTTCGATTATTTATCAACAAACAAGCATTAATATTAAGTTTTTCAAATACTTGGTCAATCATTTGCACTAATTCAAATTCGTTAAGCAAAGAATCTGAACCAATCACATCAACATCGCATTGATAAAACTCGCGATATCTACCTCTTTGCGGTCTGTCGGCACGCCAAACGGCTTGTATTTGATAGCGTTTAAACGGAAACTGCAAATCATTTCTGTTCATCACAACAAATCGGGCAAAAGGTACAGTCAAATCATATCTTAATCCCTTATCGCTGATATAGGGCAAAAGGTCTTTTGAGTTTAATGCTCCCTCATCACTTTCAGGTAGTTTTGATAAAAAATCTCCAGAATTAAGGATTCTGAATAATAGTTTATCTCCTTCGTCTCCATATTTTCCAAGCAAGGTAGAAACATTTTCCATTGAAGGAGTTTCAATTTGCTGATAGCCATGCAAGCGAAATACCGATTTGATAGTTTGGAAAATATATTCCCTTTTTTGCATCACTTCGGGATTAAAATCTCTTGTTCCTGATGGGATTGTCGGTTGTTGTTTCATATATAATTTACTAAATTCCTTTTGGCAAAATTACTGAAAATTTATATCTATCAAAAGTGTAGTCTTTTAAAAAAGAATACCTAGATTCAAGTTGTAAATGCAACTTTTTTATTTACAAATTTAGAGAAAAGA
>CAZKDV010000137.1:0-3640 GCA_964551645.1 uncultured Bacteroidales bacterium
AACTCTTAATATAGGTGCTGCCTGAAAGCGTTTAAATTCGCTTCGGTTTGTCATTCTAACAATTCTACTTACTTCCTGAACATCAACGGATAAATTTTGAGAAATTGTTTGAATATCCTGATTCATCTCAATATATTGAAACAGAATTGCATCAAGTACGCTATATGGAGGTAAAGAATCAGTATCTTTCTGATGAAGTCTCAATTCGGCACTAGGTTCTTTAATTAAAATATTATTAGAAATAATTTCTATATCTTTATTAATGAAGCGACATAAATCATAAACTTGAGTTTTGTAAACATCTCCAATAACTGCCAATGCCCCGCACATATCGCCATACAAAGTGCCATAGCCACAAGCAATTTCACTTTTATTGGAAGTATTGAGTAATATATGACCAAATTTATTAGAATAAGCCATTAAAATTAATCCTCTGATACGAGCTTGGATATTTTCTTCTGTTGTATCAATTGGCAACTTACCCATGTGCGGAGAAAGCAAATTTAAAAAATGAACAAAAGTATTTTCTATTGAAATAATCTCAAAATTAACACCCAAGTTTTCTGCTAATGTTTTTGCATCTTTATTCGATGAATCGGAAGAATACTGCGTTGGCATGTAAATACAAAAAACATTATCTTTGCCTAATGCAACAGTAGCAAGACTTGCAACAAGAGCAGAATCTATTCCTCCCGACAAACCAATGATTGCTGTTTTGAAATTTGATTTTTTGAAATAATCCTGTATTCCTAACACTAAAGCATTATATACTTTCTCACTATCTGTTTGAAATAAGTATTCTTCTGCTTGTTTTGCATTTACAGATGATAATGAAATAGTTTGTTGTGCCTCTTCAAAAAATGGAAGTTGAGAAACTATCTGCCCTTGAGCATTAATAAACTTAGAACCACCATCAAAAATCAATTCGCCTTGAGCGCCAACAGCATTTACATAAACTATTGGCAAATTATATTTTTGTGCATTTTTTATTAATCTATCATTTATTTCGCTTTCTTTCAAATAATCAAAAGGACTTGATGCAATATTGATAATTAAACTCGGTTTTTGTTTAACTAACTCATCGGCAACTTTAATGTTATATTCAAACTGATTGTTGTTTACATCGCACAAATCTTCTCCTATAGTTATTGCAATTCGATATCCCTTAAATTCTACAACTTCTATGGAAGTAGCTGGTTCAAAATACCTTGATTCGTCAAAAATATCATAATTAGGAATAAGCGACTTATGGGTTATATGTATAAGAGATTGATTATAAAAACACAAAGCTGAATTTCTAAGTTTCTTAGTATGCGTGTCTTTTGTGGGTGATCCTATAATAATGGCAATATCATTTGATAACAATTTTATTTTTTGCAAAACCTCCTCAACTTCTCCAATAAAACTACTTTTTTGCAGATAATCAGACGAAAAACAGCCTGATACAATTAATTCGGGGAAAACTACAATATCAACATTTTGCTTTTTAGCAATTTCAATATTCTTCGAAATTTGTTGAAATACTTGATTAAAATCTCCTATTTTAACATTTACCTGCGCTATTGAAATCAAAATATCCATACAAACATATTAAAACATGAAAACAAGTGTACCATACACTAATTCATTAAGCTGCTTTTAAAACTATATTTTTAAAATATTAGAATAATATACCAGCATTTAGGGAGAAGTAATTATTTATTCCTTTCTTTTCGTTCTTATCGTACAAATTATCTCCCTTATTTCTAAAAATATTTGTCAAACCATTATTGAAATTTACAGAAGCAAAAGCACTAGTGGTTCCGCCTAATGAATACTCAGCACCTACTCCAACTACAAATGCGATTCTGAAAAAATTAATATCTTTATCCACTTTTCTGTCGTTATCTGTAATCTTTTTCCCACCCAACTCATATTCATAATCAGCTTTACTGTTTAATCTCATTCCAAGAGCACCTCCAAAGCGAGCAAAATAGGTTAAGTAATTAATTTCGTTTGTTTTCATTTTCAAGGCAAGTGGAATTTCGAGATATTGAAATCTATATGTTGCATTAATATCAATATTTTTCACAACGGCATCCTCGGGATCTGTCATCTTATTCTCCCAAGTCATTTTACCTCCGCTATAATTAGATTCAATCCCGGTACTTAAAGAGTAATTACTTCCAAGTAAAAATTCTGATGTTAAACCATATCCTAATCTAAATGAAATACCGTTATAATCGTGTGTTTCAGAGTTTGGCTTTATCCAAGCGATATTAGGAGTTCCCATCAATCCAAATCTAAATACTTTATCACTTTGAGAAAAAACGAAACTTATCGTTGCTAACGAAAATAATGCAAGAAATACAATCTTTTTCATAATTTTGAGTTTTTAAATTCGATATGCAAATTTACATATTTAATCACAATATTAATGAATAAAATAAAGTTTAATCTGCTTATAGTTTTAACATCTATTTCCTTGCTTATTTTAATGTCTTGTCAAAGAGAAAAACAACAAGCATATACTATTATTCCTCAAAAAAAACTTCGCAATATCGAATTAAAGCAAGTGAACATTAAGCGTTTTGATAAAGATTTATTCAATATAGATATGAATAAAATCCAATCTGAATTAATAAAACTCAAAAGCAACTATTTGTTTTTTTTAGATACTGATTTGAACGACCAAAGAAATGTAGAACAAATGCAAAGTTATTTGCAAGATAAGTCAATAAAAACTATGTATGAAGAAACAATGAAAGTATATAAAGACATAACTTTTCTTGAGGTTCAACTTACAGATGCTTTCAAACGAATTAAAGTAATAATGCCAAATTTTGAAATACCTACGGTTTACACTTATATTTCTGGAGGAGATTTTGAATACCCCGTAAAATACATTGATAATCAATTAACTATAGCATTAGACATGTATCTTGGTCAAAACTTTCCTGTTTATTCAATGTGGGGAATTCCGCAATATATTAGTTATCGCATGCAAAAAAATCATATTATTATTGACTGCATGAAAGAAATAGCACGATCACAGTTTGATAAAAACCAATTCAAAGCACAATCGCTGCTTGACAAAATAGTTTATGAAGGAAAATTGATGTATTTTGTTGATATGACAGTGCCAAATGTTCATGACAGTATAAAAATTAGCTATACCACAGAGCAAATAGGCTGGGCTGAGGATTATCAGGCTAATGTATGGAGTTATTTTATCGAACACGATATTTTGCACACAAATGACATCAGACTTATTAACAAATTTGTTCAAGATGGTCCTTTCACCAGCACATTTTCAAAAAATTCGCCTTCCAGAATTGGGCATTATATCGGCTGGCAAATAGTGAGACATTATATGAATAACAATAAGTCATGCTCAGTTCAAAATTTATTTCAAGAAAACAATTCGACTAAAATTTTACAAATATCTGCTTACAAACCAAGAAAAAAATAACATAAAAATTATGTCAGGATATAATGAATTTATTTATATCTTTGCAAACGCATTTAGGAGAGGTGGGTGAGTGGCTTAAACCAGCAGTTTGCTAAACTGTCGTACTGTAACAGGTACCGGGGGTTCGAATCCCCCCCTCTCCGCTAAAAGGGGGCTAAAAACCTTATTCTCAATGAGTTGGCACAAATT
>CAZKDV010000138.1:0-3595 GCA_964551645.1 uncultured Bacteroidales bacterium
TGCTCGTAGTACGCAATTTCTTTTTGAATTTCATCAATATTAATTTGACTATTGTTTTCAATTGGGATATTGATTACATATTCATTTGTTCCGATAATAAATGTAACATTTTCGGATATTGAAACTTCATTTGCATCAACAATTTTTACAAAAACTATAGTTTCTAAAATCGGAGCAAAGTGCTTTAATAATATGTCGCTTCCTTTAGATATAGCAATGTTTAATGGCGTTTTTGGAGACAATTTATGCTTTGCTTTAATATTTCGGATAGTTATGATTAATTCCTTAGAATATTCAAATTCTGAAATATTTGAGTTATCATATTCTTTTGCTTGTGGATATTGACAAGACATGATTGATGCTCCATTTTGTCGTTTTCCAAGTTGTTGCCATAGTTCTTCTGTAATGAACGGCAAATATGGATGCAAAATTTTCATAAGTTCCTCAAAGAAATATACCGTCTTATCATAAGTTGTTTTATCAATAGGTTTCCCGAAAGCAGGTTTTACAATTTCGAGATACCAGCTACAAAAATCTTCCCAAATTACTCGATAAAGCAGCATTAAACCTTCAGCAATTTTGTATTGCTCAAAGTGTTCTTCTAATAAAATGATAATTTGATTAAGTCTTTGCTCAAACCATTTGATTGCAATTTGAGGAGCGGCAGGAGTTTGACCTTTATCGTCTATTGTCCAGCCTTTGATAAGTCTAAACGCATTCCAAATTTTATTATTAAAATTTCTACCTTGTTGGCACAATGCTTCGTCAAATGGTAAATCGTTTCCTGCTGGTGAAGTTAATAACATTCCAAGCCTAACGCCGTCAGCACCATATTGTTTAATTAACTCTAATGGGTCGGGTGAATTTCCGAATGATTTAGACATTTTTCTGCCAATTTTATCTCTGACAATACCCGTGAAATAAACATTTTTGAAGGGAATAGTTTTGCGATATTCGTTGCCTGCCATAATCATTCTTGCCACCCAGAAAAATAAAATCTCGGGAGCCGTAACTAAGTCATTAGTAGGGTAGTAGTAGTTAATTTCTTTATTGTCGGGATTTCTGATGCCGTCAAATACTGTGAGTGGCCATATCCAACTTGAAAACCAAGTGTCAAGTACATCTTGGTCTTGAGTTAAATCGGATGTTTTTAAATCATCAATTGAGTACTTTTTTTTTGCAATTTGCAAAGCTTCTTCTTCATTTTGTGCAACTACAAATCTTCCGTCTGGCAAATAATATGCAGGAATTTGATGTCCCCACCACAATTGTCTTGAAATGCACCAATCTTTGATATTGTCTAACCAATGCTTGTATAGATTTTTGAATTTTGGCGGGTAAAACTTAATAGTATCATTCATAACCACCTCTAATGCCGATTCGGAAAAATTGTTCATGCTCAAAAACCATTGTGTGGAAAGTTTAGGCTCAATAGGAACATTTGTGCGTTCGCTATATCCTACATTATGCGTATAATCTTCAATTTTTTCAATCAGTCCGTGTTCGTCTAATAAATCAACTATTTTTTTTCTGACTTCAAACCTATCAAGTCCAATAAACATTTCAGCTTTTTCATTTAAAGTTCCGTCATCATTAAAAATGTCAATAACTGTCAATTGATACTTTTCACCTATGATATAATCGTTATAGTCGTGTGCAGGAGTAATTTTTAAGCAGCCTGTTCCGAACTCAATATCTACATAATCATCAGCAATAATTGGTATTTCTCTATTTATTAAAGGAACAAGCACTTTTCGGTTTTGTATGTTGTAATATCTTTCATCTTCGGGGTGTACGCAAATAGCTGTATCTCCAAGAATTGTTTCAGGACGAGTAGTTGCTACAATTATGTGTTTGTCAGGATGATCAACAACTTGATATTTAACATAATATAGCTTACCTGCTGTTTCTTTATGTATTACTTCTTCGTCAGAAAGAGCCGTCAGAGCCTGCGGATCCCAATTTACCATGCGAATACCTCTGTAGATAAGTCCTTTGTTGTATAAATCAATAAATATCTGAATGACGGATTCGTATCTGATTTCGTCCATAGTAAATGCTGTTCGCTCCCAGTCGCATGATGCACCTAATTTTTTTAATTGTTCAAGTATGATGCCGCCATGTTCTTCAGTCCATTGCCAAGCATGTTGCAAAAATTCTTCTCTACTTAGCGAATGTTTTTCTATTCCTTGTGATTTCAACCTGCTAACAACTTTTGCCTCAGTTGCTATTGAAGCATGGTCTGTTCCGGGCACCCAGCAAGCATTGTATCCTTTCATTCTTGCTCTTCTAACCAAAACATCTTGAATAGTGTTGTTGAGCATATGTCCCATGTGCAAAACTCCGGTAACATTTGGCGGTGGAATAACAATGCAATAAGCTTCTCTTTCATCAGGTTCAGAATGGAACATATTATGTTGCAGCCAGTATTGATACCACTTATCTTCAACTACACTAGGCTTATATTTTGAGTCTAAAAAATCTGTCATTATTTAAAAATCTTTAAAAACTTAGGGTGCAAAATTACAAAATTTAAACTTCCTGCATAAGTAGTCATAATTTATCATTCAAAAATATATTGTTTAGTATAGTCGGCTTCTTTCAATGTTTTTATCTCTTTCTTGAGCAATTTGAAAAATAAATGGAAATTTGCTCAATTCCACGAAGAAATTCGGATATTCATTGGATTTGAGTAATTTGGAGTTATTGCAACGCCTGACTTGCTTGATTTTAATCCTTGGTAGTGTTTCGTTGGTTTTATTTCAATTTTTTTATGGTATTGCTTTTAAGTAGCGATTTCATTTGCGTAATGGCAACTTTATTGAGTTGTAAAAGTCTTTCAACTTGCGGTAGTCCCTGACGAATAAGCAAAGCGTTGATACTTTCCATATTGCTCAATACCACAAGTTGTTCCAATGTGGTGTAATCTCTGATGTTTCCACTTTTATCTGGATTGTTGTCTCGCCACTCTTTTGCCGTTATTCCAAAGAGAGCAACATTAAGCAAGTCGGCTTCAGTGGCGTAAACAAAGTTTGCTTGTTGTTTTGTGATGGCTTTTGGGATTAGGTTTTCTTTAATAGCATCGGTGTGAATTTGGTAGTTTACTTTGGTAAGTGTTCGCTGTAAGTTCCATTCTAATTTCAGGTAGTTGTTTTCTTCGCTTTTTAGGCGTTGGAATTCTTTTACGAGGTAGATTTTGAATTGAGGGCTAATCCACATTCCAAATTCAAATGCAATGTCGGGGTGTGCATAAGTACCTCCATAACGCCCTGCTGTAGCTTTTAATCCTATTGCATTAGTTTTTTCAACCCATTCTTTTACGCTTAGTTTGTAGCTATTCAAGCCTGCCTGACTTTTAATTATGGCAAATTCGCCATAATTAAAATTGGGGTTGTAAACCGATTCCCAAATACCAAGGTACTCGACTGTATTTCGATTACGCAACCAATCGGAAATAAAAAAATCTCCGTCTTTGGCTTTCAGCATATCCGTTAACGAGATATACTCTTGTTCTTTATCAAAAAGAATCGTAATTGCTAAGTTCAATTAGTAAATGCAACTTTTCCGAGTTTAATATTTAAGTTTTTCGTTATTT
>CAZKDV010000139.1:0-3576 GCA_964551645.1 uncultured Bacteroidales bacterium
AATCTATTAATTTTGTATCGAAAACCTGTAACGGTTATTTAGGACGATACATTATTTTTATCTATTAGTTCATTAATACTATTTTTTCTATTATTTTAGTATTTTCTGTTTCTAATTTTATAAAGTAAACACCTCTACTTATACTTTCGACATTAAACTTTATCGCATTTGCTCCGGCATTGTATTTTTGTTCAGATACTTTTTGTACAAGTTTTCCATCTATAGTATATATTCCAATTTTCACATTTGCTTCTGTAGGCAAGTTAAATGTTAGTAGTGCTGTTTCTGATATAGGATTCGGGAATACTATCATAGATGTATTGTTTTGATTATCTGCTTCACTAATATCTGTTGTTTCGTTTACAATTCTCAAATTATTAATGTTATAGAAGAAGTTCTCAAAGTTTTCTTCATTTCCTACTATAGAGAATACAACAGTAACTACATCATCAGCGACAAAGTTATTTTCTCCCATATTATTAATAAATTGAGAGAATGGTATTTGATATAGTGTAGGTGTATTTTTATTTAGTGCAACAGCAGTTCTATATTGGTTGCTCCATGTAGTTATGCCTTTTTTGCTAATAGTTACTTCTATCGTTCCTGTTCCGAAAGCTTCAAACTCTATCATATCATATTTGCTTAAATCGACAGCTTTGTTTCCTACTTTCAATACTCTAAAGAGTGACACATAGTCTTTCACGCTTCCTTCTACATGAGCTGCTCTTCCTAAGTTATATGCTCCATTTATAGGTTCATCTACTTGTGGCATTGTAGTAAAGTAAGGTACATAAGCTCCGTCTTCTTCGTAATCTACTCCCCATGGTCCGTCAGCAAAATACAATACATCTCTTCCTTGTTTTCCGATAGCTGCAATTTCCAATCCTATGTCAAATACATATCCATTTGTTGGAATTGTTATTTGACTTTCTTTAGCTTTTGGTATAGAAGTAGTGTAAGCAATCGGTTGTCTAAATCCTTCTTCAGTTAATGCTATTGTTCCGGTTACATATATTTCTTCTGCTTCGTTAGTATTAACAATATCAAGAATTAAATTACCGTCTTTATAGTATCCATTTTTCACATAAACTGTTGGAATAATAGGTAGCGTATCATTATGTACGAACTCAACAGCGTATCCTTCACTAATTATATTATTAATAATTTCACCTACTAGTTGAGCTGTATATACTTCAGATTTAGACCATACTTGGTAATTCAACACACCTTCCTCACCACTTGGGTTATAATTTGTTATATCCCATTGATTGTCTATAGTGTATGTATTGTTATTTTTGTAAGCAATGAAACTAATAGCCCAGTCATATTCTCCATTATCTTGAATAAGTTGTGTAATGATAAACGGTTTGTCATTTACAAGTATGTACCTAATATTTTCAAGGATAGCTCCGTCTAATCTGTCGCATACTAATTTAGTGTGGTTGTACACTTCTCCGCTATTAGTAGTCATGCCTAATATTGCAGCCTTTCTACTTTCATAATCTAAATAGTAATCTACAGCAATCATATCTATTGCATTAGTAATTCCTAATAGGTCAGTAGGAGTGGTAATATATGCTTCGGTATGTAAAGGTCCAATTTCAGGGATAAACTTACTTAGTTCAGAATTAGTACTACTTTTGATTAAGCTAGCAGGTTTGATGTCATTTGTAAATACATCAAGTAGATAAGCTTTCTCATATATGTCCGTAGTATTTCTGTGTCTTGCAAAGTTTCTTTTAGCCATTAAAGAAGCCATATTTCCATCACTTTCCACACCTCCCCAATATCCTGATGAAGTACCAGAATTATTAATGGATGCGAAGTCGAAGTTATTTAAAAAGTTAGGGTCTGTACTTGATTGATTAATGATATATACATCATTTATTCCAGGACCTGTAATTGTAGCACGAATATTAAGTGTATCTGTTTCTTTTGGACCTAATTGATTGATGCTCCAGAAGCCACTTATATTATCATAACTTCCTGCGGTAGCATTATATGATTCATATACAAATTCATTAGGTAATTTATCTAATACAACAATATTATGTGAAATGTACTTATCGCTATGGTTAGTAATCACAATTGTAAAAGTTACAATATCGTTCATATAAATAGTGTCATTAACAGATAAATCTGGATTTGTAATCATCTTAGTAACTCCAAGGTCAATAGAGTGACACACTGGTAGTACAGATATATTTAAATACGCATTATCATATCCACCATTTCCGTCAGTAATCGTGTATTTAATTTGTGGAATTACACAATTGCAATACTCATCAGGCGTAAAAGTATATGTTCCGTCAGAATTAATCACTATTGTTCCTACATTTGGAATACTTGCAATATCACCAGCATTATATGTATTTCCATTGATTTCAAATTCAGTTACAGTGATTGTATCCCCGTCCACATCATAGTCATTATCTAATACATTTTCACTAACTGGGGTATCTTCAGTTGTAGTAGCAAAATCATCAACAGCCACAGGAGGAGTATTAACATGAATTACATTAATATGTAGTTCAGCATTGTCATATCCACCATTTCCGTCAGTAATTGTATAAGTAATGGTAGGAACATCTCCACTCCAATTATTTTCAGGAATAAATATATAACTACCTAGGGTATTTATTGTAATTGTTCCGACACCACTTATGACTACAGTTTCTCCAGCGTTATAAGTATTGCCAGTTATTTCAAAAATAGTTACTGTAACCATGTCACCATCAACATCATAATCATTATCTAGTATATTGCCTGTTACAGGTGTATTTTGAAGAGTACTTGCAAAATCGTCAATAGCCACAGGATTATCATTTACTAGTGTAACCTCAATAATTAAGTTTGCAGTATCATATCCTCCATTTCCATCAGTAATAGTGTAAGGAATATCACTTACAATTCCACTCCAATTTGCTTCAGGTGTAAATGTAAATGTTCCGTCAGAGTTAATTACTATTGTTCCTACATTTGGAATAGTAGCAATATCACCAGGATTATATGTGTTTCCATTAACTTCAAACTCAGTTACAGTGATTGTGTCACCATCCACATCATAGTCATTAGTTAATATATTTCCACTAACAGGCGTATCTTCAGGAGTAGTGATATTATCATCAACAGCTACTGGGTCATCATTTACTGGAGTTACTGTAATAATTAAGTCAGCATTATCAGTACCACCGTTTCCATCAGTAATTGTATAGTTTACTGTAGGTACAGTTCCATTATAGTTTTCTTCTGGTGTAAATGTAAATGTTCCGTCAGAGTTAATTACTATTGTTCCTACATTTGGAATAGTAGCAATATCACCAGGATTATATGTGTTTCCATTAACTTCAAACTCAGTTACAGTGATTGTGTCACCATCCACATCATAGTCATTAGTTAATATATTTCCACTAACAGGCGTATCTTCAGGAGTAGTGATATTATCATCAACAGCTACTGGGTCATCATTTACTGGAGTTACTGTAATAATTAAGTCCGCATTATCAGTACCACCATTTCCGTCAGTAATTGTATAATTTACTGTAGGTACAGTTCCATTATAGTTTTCTTCTGGTG
>CAZKDV010000140.1:0-3422 GCA_964551645.1 uncultured Bacteroidales bacterium
TCCTACTGCCTTTTTTCAGGGCTCAACTGTGCCTTAATTCCTAAATTGTTGTGCGTTTGTGCTTTTTAATCAATCTGGTTTTAATGGCGCACCGACTACAATCATATCGTGGTCTTTAAAAACTTTGATGATTTCCTCTTTTGAAGGTGGCGAAGGCCATTGGTCAGTTACTTTAAAGAAATCCTCCATTTTTCCCGCAGGGAGGTATGAAACAATCATTTTCCCTTTTTCTGTCAGTTGAATGAATGCGTGTTGCACGTTCCTTGGCAGAAAAATCGTGTCCCCCGCCTTCATTTCATATTTGTCATTGCCAACTTGGAACAAATACTCGCCTTCAATAACATAAAACCATTCATCTTGAAAAGGATGGATATGCAATGGGGGACCGCCCTTTGGTGTAAGTCCAGTTTGTTCAAAAACAGCTAAATCGTTTTCAGTATCACTTGCAGATATTTTTATATCCAAAATATTCAGCGTTACGCCCTTCATTTTATAATGTTTGTCAAATCTTGCCTCTCCTGAATTTACTTTAAAACCTTTTATCGTACGCATATCAAATTTCCATTTTACAGTTTTGGTGATAAGAGAAAGGGGTAGAGCGGCAAGTAGTCCGATTAATAATTGCCTTCTTTTCATTTTTTATCATATTTTGTTGTTTGTGGTGTTCGATTTTCGGATTTTCTTATAAAAATAACGAATTTAAAATTCAGGCAATATTGAGTTGGCAGAGTTTTTTTTGCATAAAGCACAACGTTCCTGGTATAGCCACATGTAGCGGGTTTGCGTAGTACAAAATTTTCCACCGAGATGAAGCTTAAGCGGTGCAGAGACCCTTAAACCTGCACCTTGCCCCGCTATTGTTGGCTATACCATGTTAGCGTTTCGGGCTTTTTTCAAGTTCAACAACTATTCAATAACCAAATAAAAAATGCCATTATCCCAATAAAAAGTATCCAAAAAAAAGGACTTTTCATTGCTTCTTCTTCCTGTTTTCTTTTTCTTTTTAATCCTTCGAAATCTTCACCAACTTTAAATTTATTGCCGCAAGATAAACATGTCAGAAGTATCTTATTGCTACCAATGGTTCCTGCTAAAATTCCGATACCACCAGTTAAAACGGCACCACCAACAGCTTTTGCTCCACTAAAACCTTTCTTATGGGCTGTAATCTGAATTGATTTACACTTTGGACATTTTATTTTTTCTTCTTCAGTGTCTTTCTTTATAAACTTTTCCTGATATATCTGACTGTTTTTAATGTTTTGGGTTGGCGGATTTTCTCTCCATGAAGAACCGCAATTTCCGCACTGTTCAGAATATTTAGTTCTCAATTTGTTACCGCAAACTGGACAAAATCCTTTTATTTCACATTTAACGCAAACCCTTTGATCTGAAAATTTATAGTCCTTAAAAACATTTCGTTTTATTTCGCCACATCTACATCTCTGTCTTCCAATTTGCTCAGTTGAGTTCTTTTGAGCACTTTCGGATAAAGTAGTTTCCTGTGTTTTATTTATCTTATTGCCGCAATTCACGCAATAATTTGCACCAGAAATATTACCGTGTCCGCAATTATGACAATACATAGGCTTATGATTAAAGGGTTTATCGTTTGGAAACAATTATTTCGAAGTATTCGTTGTTTGATGTGTTTACGCCATTAAGTGGAACAAATACGTCACAGATATATTTGTTTCCTAAAAATCTCATTTCCAATTCTTCAAAAACACTTCGATTTGCTTTCTCTGCTCTGTAATTTGCTGTTATGTGGTCAATTATATGTGTAAATTGGGATAATTCACTGATTTTTAGTGATACTGTTTTGTAGGAACCTATACTTAGAATGGTTATTATGTTAATAGGTCTTCTGTTTCTATCTAACGCTTGTGTAACATAAATCCCATTTGCCCTTGTTGTAAATCCAAGTTCGGTAACTTTTCTGGTCACAAGGGTCTGATTATCTATGTTTTCAAGCAAATAGATTAAGTCTGACAATTCAATCTGTTTGTTTTCGACAAAATCAATATGCTCCGATTTTACAAAAACGCAAATACCTGGTGTGCCACAATTTGCAGCAGAAGATTGAGTAAAAAGTGCTATTAGAAGGATTAGGTATCCGCAAACAGTAATCTTTCTTTGTTTTGTTTTTTTCTTTTTCATAGTACTCCCTTTTAGCCTTTTATTAAATGTGCACTGTCTTAGTTGCCTGCGTCTAAGCCTGAACGCTAACGGTTTGAAAATTGGCGAGGGTGGGGCATTTTTACTGTAAACTTCAACCGAAGCAGGAACTTTGATTTTACTTAAATTTTCAATTGAAGCTGTTTCTGCCACTCTTGCCAATTTTTTTGTTAGCTGTAGTATTCTATACTTCTTCAATACATTTTTTTAAGTTCAAATTAGAAGTTCCATAGCTAACAATTTTTATATCTAAAGGAACATTCTTAAATTTTCTAATTGCCTTTTGCATAGATTCTAAAATCCAATCTTCGTCATTACCAAACGCTCCCCCACCGACTAAAGTTAGGAATACAGAATTTGAGTTATGATTTTCCATATTTAACATTCCTGCATAAAGAGTAGATTCATATAATGCTTCTAATATAACTCTAGAAAAAGATTCCCAATAAAAAGATTCTATATGGCTGTAGGCAACAGGTAGAGCAGAACAATATATTTGAGATACCTTATGCTTTGTTTTAGAGATAGTAACTTCTGTGTTCCATTGTATGCCTGTTTTGAGTTTTCCTTTTAGATTTTCCCTATCCATTTCATTTAGTTGAGCTAATTTTTTGTTTATTGTTAAGAGTCCATTTTGACTAACGAGAGCATAACCATTTTTCATTGTCCAAAGATTTAATTCTTCATTGTCCAATTCTTTTCCAATTAAATCTAAGCAATCTATTTGATTTTTTTCGGTTTGACCTATTTGTTCATTAATGTCTATAAAGTAATTTCTAAATATAGTTCCAGCTCCACACGCTATTGCACAAATTGGACCTTGAGTTCTATCATATTCATATCTGTCAATTCCTAATTCAGGTGTTATATTAGGGTTTATCATTTCAAGCAAATTAAATTGTGAGGCTACTTGAAATAATGCATTTGCGTTTTCTTGTTGATTGTGTAAATCTTTGACATCCGCTATAATTTCTCTGACTTGAATTTTACTATTATAACTGTCAATTTTATAGCTTTCTTTCCTCAACTGTTCCAAAGTTGGAATGTCTAATTTACCAAAAGTGAATTTTTGAGAATTTATACGAGATATGAGAGTATCATCTTTTATCTCAATTTTTGCTCTAACGTTTTCGGGGGATTCTTCTTCAAATCCGGTTAATTGTTTAAACCACATTTTATTTTAATATTACAGCTAACGTATTTATTTACGTAGTAAAGATACAACATTCGTAAATACAAAGCTT
>CAZKDV010000141.1:0-3401 GCA_964551645.1 uncultured Bacteroidales bacterium
ATTATTTCTTTGGTATGAGCCATAGAGCTATATAATAAAGTAGAAGCTAAATAACCTCTCTTCAACATCTCTTGTGTGATTAATGTTTTGTACTTCAATGCATCATCCGATTGAAATGCAAATCCTGCTAAAGAAGGAATACCGAAAGTATTAATTTTAAGTTGATGTGTATCTGAAAGACTTTTCCAGTTTTTAGTTACATATGTCCCCATATCAGTTATATAATTCCACGGTTGTAATTTACGCATTACCTCCAGAGTTTTTAATGCAGCTGCAGGTCCAATACGTTCTGTCCAAAAAGTAGAACTGATAAATGTCTTTTGTGCAGCTTCCATCACTTCTCTTTTACCAACTACCGCAGTTAAAGCATATCCGTTAGCAATAGTTTTTCCAAACACTGTCATATCTGGTTCAACATCATATTTTTTAAATATGGGACCGTAAGTTTCTCGAAAGCCTGAAGTGCATTCATCAAAAATCAGCACAATACTATTATCTGTTGCCAATTTACGCACTTTTTGTAAATAACCTTCTGTGGGAGGAAAATTACGTTGAACCTCCATTTTAATAACACCTATATCATGATTATGAACTAAATTCTCAAGCTCTTCAAAATCATTATACAGAAAGGGTAAAACACTTCCTTTTAAGCTTTTGGGAACTCCTAAAGGATCTAATCCTGGCAATAGATGCTGACTTAACCCTTCATCATTTCCTAAATTAGTAGATAGATACCAATCATGCCATCCATGATAACCACAGATAGCAACTTTATCTTTGCCAGAGGCTGCTCTGGCAATTCTGATGGCTATGGCATTAGCTTCCCCACCTGAACGTGCAAAACGAACCATGTCAGCCCAAGGATTCATGCTTATTAATTCTTCTGCTAAGTACACTTCTTCAGGGCAATTGAAAGTGGACATATTCCCAGTTCTCACAACATTAGTCACCACTTCATCAACCTCTTTATTGCCATATCCCAATATATTAGTACCAATACCCATAATACAAACATCGGTATATTTATTTCCATCTAAATCCCAAACATAACATCCGCTTGCTTTGGAGTAATAAGAAGGCCATTTTTCTGGCAGAAACATTTCTGGTCTTTTAGATAACAACATTGTCCCCCCTGGAATTAACTTTTTCGCTTTCTTATATAGTTCTTGTCCCGTATTCATATCTATTCTAATCTTTATTTATTGACTTCAAATAACCTTCGTTTCTAACTATGTTTTTATTTAGAGTGCTTATATTTTCATTGCTTAAATAATAGTCAGCATAAGTTCTCCAATCCTTTTCCAACCCCAAATCATTTATAATTAATTTAATTACCTCAAAATCATTTGGCTCATCTACAGTCATTCGTACATTTCTATAGCTTTCATCAAGATCATGGTTGTTTGATGTAAATAATGTTTGTCCATAAAAAGTGGAGTTCTTTCGTATATATGGAGTTACATGTTCACGCTCAGAAGTTAGTGATGCATCTTTCCAAGCTTTCTCTAATGCAGTAAATTTGAACACTTCAATATCTTGCCCATCTGGATAATTTTCCACCAATCCATTTGAATAATAATCAAAGTTTTGAGATATGGCTTCACCAACTAATTCATCTATCAGTTTCGGATCAATTAGAGGACAGTCTGAGGTTAATCGAACAATAAAATCAGGCTGTATATCTTTTACAGTTTGATAATAACGGTCTAACACATCATTCTCACTTCCTCTATAATACTTAACTTGGAGCTCTTTTGCTAAATCTTCAATTACATTGTCTGATTCTTGATCAGTAGTAGCAATATAAATATCATCTATTAATTTAGTTTGTTTTATCCGCTCGATGTGTATTTGTAAAAGAGTTTTATCTCCAATTTTCTTTAGCACCTTATTAGGCAATCTTGTAGATCCCGAACGTGCTTGAGTAACTACAACTATATTCATATTATTTCCAATTTGCGGGGTTTAATAATTCTATTTCTTGCACGTCTATTGTATTAATTTGTTGTACAACCTTTTCAATCAAATTTATATTAGTAGATTTTATATTCTCCTGCAATTGTTGGAGGCTGTCCACCCCTATCAAAACTTTAGAAATTAATGGTTGCTTTAGTGTATAGTTCAAAGATAAATCATACATATTCATATTATTGTCTTTATTAAATTGTGCAATATGTTTTAAATATGGGTTTAAATTTTGCAACCTATTTGGAATTTGAGATAACTCTTTAAAAAACAATCCTTGCAAAAAAACTGAACGTGTATGAATTTCAACATCACGCTCTTTTGCCTTTCTTAATACGGATTCACGTTTGCTGAAATTATCTAACAAATTAAATGGAAACTGTATAAGTCGGATAGAGTCATCCTCTAATACTTGCATTGCTTCATCATTTGTATAAACTGACACCCCTAGCTTTTCAATAAGTTTGGCATTAATCATATTATTCAAATCTTCACGAAACTCTGAGTAATACAGCTTGTATTCATCAAATGAATGAAACATATAGCTATACAACCTATCTACATTCAATGTTGAGAGATTGTGCTCTATGCGTTTTCCAATAGACTTAGGCAAATCAATATTGAAACTGTATTTTGTTATCAGATTAAACTTATATCCTACTCCTTTATGATAGTTACCTATTCGCTGCTGAGAATCACCATAAGCTTCTGCAGTATCTAAAAAAGTTACACCTTGATTATATGCATAATCTAAGATAGACTTCATTTCTTCATCAGATGGCTTACCATGAAAATTGTTTATTCCATAATCCAGTCCAAACTGAACAGTACCTAATATTAGTTTACTTTTCATTTGGAGATTGACATTCTAATAGTTTTACATACTTTGCCATTATAAAGTTTATGATTATCAATTTCGTTTATACGAATGAAACCCATATTTTCATACAGCTTCACTGCACTTATATTGGAATTAATAACTCCCAAAGTAATCTCATTTAAGCCTATCTCTTTAAAGCAATAGTCAACAACAGCATTTGAAGCTTCTTTTGCATATCCTTTACCCCATTCCGTTTTATCACCAATCAATATACCATATTCTCCTGACACAGTAGATTCATCTATTGGATCAATTTTTATGTTACCAATATGCTTGTTTGATTGTTTTATATGTATTGCCCAAAAAAGAATATCTTTCTCTTCCTGCTCAATTAAAAATTTCTTTAGTTTATTGATAGTATAGTCACCTCCCGATTCTAAATACTTATTCACATCAGAATCATTCATCCAACCTACATAGTCATTAGACAAATGGTTCAAAGTAAGTGGCTTTAAGATTAATCGTTTAGTATAAATTTCTTTAGCTTTCATTTTGTATATGCTAATACTTTATCAATCACATATTCTTGCTCTTCATCCGTCAAACTCGGATACAT
>CAZKDV010000142.1:0-3362 GCA_964551645.1 uncultured Bacteroidales bacterium
TGTAATAGCAGATATAAACAAGTCAATATAAATCAACTAATATGGCTTTAATTCCTTGAGCAATTTGAAAAACAAACCAAAATTTACTCAATTTCACGAAGAAATTCGGATATTCATCGGATTTGAGAAGATTGTTACCATTTGTATTTATTTTTCAATTATTTCAAACTTTTGCGATTTCGATAATTTGATGCTGTTATAGTCATTGATGTCGTTAAAATCGAATTGCCAAAGAGAATAAAAGTTGTTTCTTTTTTCAAAAAATAATGTTTTGACAGTTTTTTGTGTATGGTGCGACCATTGTCGGAAAGGATAAAAAAGTTGCCTTATTATCGTGTTATTAGTTTTGCTGTTTTTTGCTTCTATTAAAACTACTTGTTTTTTGCCCTCATAACCTGCATCTACTTCTGTTTGTACACTTTCAACTGAAATGTTTTGTTTGCCAACTCTGAATGAAAACTGTGGAGTATATTTTCTGCCTCTAATTGTTAGCACAAGTGAGTCATCGTTCATAAATGTTCTTACAAGGCTTGAAGCATAGGCAAAATCTAAATGTTGCATTTCAGAATTCCCTATTTCAGAGGTGTCTAATTTAAAATCGAGTTTTGATGTATAGATTTTTGCTGATGATTTTATTTCAGGAATGTCTATATATCCCTCTCCTTTCACAATAGCATAATATCCGTTCTTTGTTGGAAGTAAAAAAATATTATTTTCAATAAAAACATCAGGTCTGTCTTCACGTGTATCTTGTTTACATAAAATACGCACTTCTTTTTCATTGGTTTTTTTAAAATGAGAAGTCGCTTGTTTTATCTGTTCTGCTGAAATCAAAAACGGTTCTTTATTGAAATTATGTTTATGGATACCATATTTATCAAAAATTGCTTTCCAAGAATTATTGTTCATTTTTATTCAAAAAGGTTAGGTTGATTTATGTATTTTTTATATCGTTTCATTGAAAGTTCGAGATATTCAGAATTTATGTCAATTCCAATATATTTTCTGTTTCCAATTAATTTACAGGCGATTCCAGTAGTTCCACGGCCATTGAATGGGTCAAGAACAATATCGTTATCTTTAGTAGATGCTAATACAATTCTTTTTAATAAAGCAATGGGCTTTTGTGTTGGATGCTTACCAAATTCTTTTTCCGCAGCTGTCGGTGTAGGAATGCTCCATACAGACCGCATTTGTTTGTCAGGCACTTTTATTTTGTCTTCAGGAAATTTACCTACTTTCATTCTTTCATAATTGAAGGTTTGCCGTGCATTTTTATCTTTTCTTGCCCAAAGCAATGTTTCGTGACTATGTGCAAAAGTAGTACATGCTAAATTTGGTGCAGCGTTAGGTTTAAACCATGTTATGTCATTAAGCAAATGAAAATTAAGTTTTTGAAGCAAAAAACCTGTTTGATAAATATTATGCATAGTTCCGCTTATCCAAATAGTGCCTTCTGGTTTTAAAATTCTTCTACATTCAGAAATCCATGTTTCATGGAACGCTACATCTTTTAAGAAACCATTACTTTTATCCCATTCACCTTTATTTACGCTAACCATTTTCCCCGCATGGCAAGTAATTCCGTTATTGCTTAATAGATAAGGGGGGTCAGCAAAAATCATATCTACATAGTTGTCAGGAAACCTTGACATAATATCTATGCAATCATTGTTATACAAACAAAAATCAGGGGTTTTATAATATGGACTAATGCTTTTTTGAACAGTATTTTTTGAAATATTCTCAATCAATTGTTCGTAAGCTATATTTTCTGTCATAAAGCAACTTTTTAATTTAAAGCAAAGTTAATATAAATTCGATAGTTCTTATAATTGTTTTTTCTAATATAAATGGTAACGACTCAGGCGATTTGCGAAGTGATTTGCATTTTGCAAATCGCTTCGCAACAAGCACACCTAATTCACTCAATAAATTTACAACATTTTAATTTTATTCGGTAAATATCATTGAAAATCAATAGTGTCTTAAATCAAGTTTTATATAAATGCGTAGGAGTTTACTATATTATTTATTCAACATAATATGTATAAAAAAATCTTAACAATATACAAGTTTTAGTATCTTTACAGCCTGAAATTTGCATGTTTCTTTATGATACTGAAATCAAAAATACGGCATCAAACTAATTTATTTTCTTTTTTTGAAAGTGTGGTGGAGCAATGCAGTAAGAATAATTGTTATCAATGTTTTTGTGATGAAACTATTTTTGCGCATAGTGTATTTTGCAAAATATCCGACTTGGTATATTTCAGCAAAAAGATCAGCAAATTCAGCGTAAAACTGAGCTTTAAAATTATAAACAAATAAATTCATGTTTTTTGCAAAATACATTGATAGAATCTATTTTCAGGAATACTTTCTAAAAAGTATAGAATTTGTTTTTATGAAAGTTGGTGCATATATTTTTAATTGTCAGGTATTTGTATGTTTTGGCTTGGTGTTTGCTTTTATATTCGTAAATTGCGACATGAAAATTAATTATATTTATTTTAATTTAGATGACAAATATAAACACCATTAAGTGTGATGAAGAATATCGGTTTTTTGATTAATTTATTAGTTTTACTAATCATATTTGCAATATTTTCATATAAAGGATATGCTCAAACATATCCTGGAGGTGTTAGTTCTAGTAATATGACCGTTTGGCTTAGGGCTGATACTGCTTGGACACCTAATGTTTGGACAAATTTAGCACCAACAGGAAGTCATTTCTCATCATTAGAACTTACTTTGCCAAATTTATCGTCAAAACCTGAATTATATACAAATATATCAGAATTTAATTTCAATAATGCAGTAAAGTTTCCGGGAAATAATGGCTATACTACCCCCTCAAACAGTCAATATTTGTCAGATTATTTAACTTCTGGCAGAATAACTTTCTTTGGTGTTTCTGACGGAGAAGATTTTGATATGCTTGGAAATTTATATTATTCGAGAAATCGTTCAACTTATGGCACTAACAGAGGAAATACAGGAAATAGATTTAAAGAAGTTCAATTTACAAATAGCAATGCTTTTTTGGGTGCAGGATCTTCAATCGCATATTCAAATCTTGACATTAAAACGGCTACTGCGGCTATTGTTGGAGGAAGAAGGTCAAGCAATACAAATAGAAGTGCATTTATTAACGGAACATATATAACTCAAACGAATAATCAAGGCTATATTACTGAAAAAGGCAAGTATTTTGAATACACTCTTGGTTATTGGGTAGGACCTTACTATGGTAGTCAGCCTATACCTGAAGTAATTTGGTACAACGAATCTCTTTCTGATAATGATATAAACAAAATTAATACCTATTTTGCAATTAAATATGGAATAACTCTCTA
>CAZKDV010000143.1:0-3179 GCA_964551645.1 uncultured Bacteroidales bacterium
TCGGATAATTTGCTCATGCTTGGATTTTTTAGATGTGTTCCTATTCTCCACGAACTATTTAATTGATACAAAAAACCTGCTTGAAAAGAAACAGCATTTTTATTTTCATAAATATCTCCAATACTTAGATGCAGATAATCAAGATTAACGCCCATTGCAAAAGATTCGCTTAGTTTCATTCCGTAACCAAGTCCAAGTTGTGTGTGATTAAACAATTGAAACCCAAATTGTGAGACAGATATGCCTAAACTTCCATTTTTAGACAGCGGTACTGCGGCTGCAATATATTTTGTTGACAATTCTTTAAGTAGATATTTATTGTCATATCCGATTCCAACTTCCGTTTTTTCAATAAATGCAAGTCCAGCCTGATTGTACACCGAACTCCAAAAGTCTGTGTTTGTGGCATAAGTCCCTCCTTTGCCAATTGAAATTGGTCCAAAAGTATATGATTGGGAAAACCCGAAAGGGATTAAAAAACTTACTGCAAATATGAATAATAGAATTTTTTTCATTGCTTTGTGTTGGTGCGATATTTAAAATGTTCTTTGGCTAATTCTGTGTTTGCATCAACCACTTTTTGCTTAAGATTTTCTTTAAATTTGATGAGTTTGCTTTCGTATTCTTTATCAGATGTAGCTAGTATTTGTAAGGCAAGGATCCCAGCATTTTTAGCACCATTAACTCCGACAGTTGCTACAGGAATTCCGGGAGGCATCTGAACAATGGCTAACAAAGCATCTAAACCATCAAAAGTAGCATTGATAGGAATCCCAATTACTGGTAAATGAGTTAGCGAAGCAATAACTCCGGGTAGATGAGCAGCCATTCCTGCGGCAGCAATAATAACTTTTGAGCCTCTGCTGTGAGCATTTGAAGCAAAATCTTTAACTTCTTCCGGTGTTCGATGAGCAGATAGCGCATGTAATTCAAACGGAATTTCCATGTCATTTAAAAAAATTGCTGCTTCTTTAACAATCTTGTAGTCAGATTGACTACCCATAATAATACTAACTAATGGTTTCATGTTTTTTTACAAAAGTACTTATTTTTTTTACAAATTATTAGCAAAACATTTTACAAAGATGTGATGTATATTGAAATTCATCTGAAAAATATCTAAAATATAATTATTTTTGCAAAATGGATAATGAACATATAGACAACATAGCAGAATATAACGAGTCAAGTATAAAAACTCTTGAATGGCATCAGCAAATTAGATTGAGACCGGGTATGTATATTGGCAAACTTGGTGATGGGTCTTCTAAAGATGATGGTATTTATTTGTTACTCAAAGAAGTGATAGATAACGCACTTGATGAACACATGATGGGTTTTGGAAAAAAGATTGAAGTTGAAATTGATAATAAAACAGTTATGGTGCGTGATTATGGCAGGGGGATTCCTTTAGGAAATGTTGTTGAGGTTGTTTCTGTGATGTTTACGGGTGCAAAGTATGATTCAGAAGTTTTTAAAAGAAGCATAGGTTTGAATGGGGTAGGAACTAAGGCGGTAAATGCTCTTTCTTCTTCCTTTAAAGTACAATCAGTTAGAGATGGTCAAACTGTAATTGCTAAATTTTCAAAAGGTATATTACAAGATGTTATCAAGGAAGAAACCAACAAAAAAAATGGTACAATAGTATGGTTTAATCCCGATGAAGAAATTTTTGGAGATTATGAATTTATCCCTAATTATATTGAAAAACAAATATGGAATTATGCGTATTTGAATCGCAGTTTATCTTTACAATTAAATGGTGAACTATATAAATCGGATAGAGGTTTGATTGATTTGTTGGAACAAAATATAGATGGCGAACCTTTATATCCTCCAATTTATATTTCAGATAAAGATATTGAACTAACATTTACTCACATCAATAACCAATATGGCGAAGATTATTTTTCTTTTGTTAATGGACAACATACAACACAAGGCGGTACACATGTAAATGCATTTAAAGAAGCTCTTGTTAAAACAGTTAGAGAGTTTTATAAAAAAGATTATGATGCCTCTGATATTCGTTCTTCGATAACTGCTGCCATAAGCGTAAAAATTCACGAACCAGTATTTGAATCACAAACAAAAACAAAACTAGGTTCTTCATTAATGGAGCCAAATGGAAGAACTGTAAGAAACTATATATCAGAAGTTGTTAAAAAGCAATTAGACGACTATTTGCACATGCATCAAGATGCTAGTGATGCTATTTTGCAAAAAATACTTCAAAGTGAGAAAGAAAGACGCGAGTTGGCAAATATTAAAAAACTATCAAAGCATAGTGCCAAAAAAGCCAGTTTGCATAATAAAAAACTTCGCGATTGCAGAATTCATTTGACAGACTATAAAAATGATAAAAAACTTGAAACTACATTGTTTATCACAGAAGGCGATTCTGCTAGTGGCTCAATAACTAAGTCGAGAGATGTAAATACGCAAGCAGTATTTAGTTTAAAAGGAAAACCTTTGAATACATTCGGACAAAGCAAAAGAGTGGTTTATGAAAATGAGGAGTTTAATTTATTGCAAAGTGCTTTAAATATTGAAGATGGATTAGATGATTTAAGATATAATAATGTTGTAATTGCTACCGATGCCGATGTTGATGGCATGCATATTAGATTGTTGTTGTTAACTTTTTTCTTACAATTTTATCCCGACCTTGTCAGAGCCGGACATTTGTATATTCTTCAAACTCCATTATTTAGAGTAAGAAATAGACAAAAAACAATATATTGCTATTTTGAAGAAGAAAGGAGAAAGGCAATTCAGTCCTTAGGTAAAAATCCAGAGATTACACGCTTTAAAGGTTTGGGAGAAATATCGCCCGATGAGTTCAAACATTTTATTGGGAAAAACATTAGACTTGAACCGGTTATACTTAGTAAAGAAGTTTCAATTAAGGAAATGTTATCTTATTATATGGGCACTAATACTCCTGAAAGACAAAAGTTTATCATGTCAAATTTGCGATATGAAGAAGATGAATTGATTGAGCAAAACGCTTCGTAAGGGTTTGGCGGTTTGTGTAGCGATGTTTTTTGTCTGCCGATACGAAAGTTGATGCGGGTGATAAATTCCCAAAATCATACTTTTCGCCCGCTTGACGCAAAGCCAGTGTGTTTGTTGCACAACTCCAATGCAAAGATAATATAAATTCCGTTCAAAAGGAA
>CAZKDV010000144.1:0-3153 GCA_964551645.1 uncultured Bacteroidales bacterium
GATATTTCTACTGGAAAAGTTGTTGTTATTGAAGATTCCGGCAATGTTTCCATTGAAGTTTTACCAGTTGAGGAAAAGTTATTTGTTGATACGGTTACAGAGCCGTTAATGGATAATTTGCAGGAAGTAGAGCAGAAAGAGCCATTGAGTGAAGAAGTTCCGAAGGTTTTGGACATTTCACCTGATTTGTTGTTTCAAAGGTTGGTTGAACTCAGAAGGCAGATAGCCAAAGAGGAAAAGTTACCGCCTTATATCATTTTCCATGATACCAGTTTGAAGGATATGGTTTCCAAGTTGCCTGCCGATTTGGAAACCATGAAAGACGTTTCGGGTGTTGGTCATGCCAAGTTGGAGAAGTATGGAAGCAGGTTTGTTGATGCTATAAGGAAGTATCTTGCCGAATCGGCTTGATACCATTTAAAAATGTCGGGGAGGTTATCTTTATGTACAAAAGTTTTAAAAAATATTTTACTTTTTTTCTTGATGAAATGACTGAAAGCATCAGGATTGGATACACGTCTAAAAGCAATCGATATAAAAAGTCGAACCGTAAAATGGAAAAGCTTCAAAAAGAAATTATTGAAAGCATGCCGGAAGATAAGCAGAGTTTATTTTTGAAACATGAAGAATGTATCAATTCAATGGATTCACTGGCAGATGATTACATATATAGGAAAGGTCTTTTCCATGGCATCAGGATAGCTATCCTTTGTATAAGGATTTTTAGGCGGTAGTTTAAGAAAAATGCTTTGTAAATTGCCATTGTCTGATGGCTCATAATACAAAAAGTCACTTAGGGGGAGGACTCTTATGAATATAAAAATTGTTACAGTTGGAAAAGCAAAGACAAAAATTAAAGGAAAGTTCAGACCAAGGCTTAGATTTTCAGGGTTTTGGCTTGATGAAATAGGTTTTGATTATCAAACACTTGTCAGTGTCAATTTTGATAACGGCTATCTTATCTTCAAGTCTAACGGCAAAGGGCTTGATGAATATGGAAAAATTGTCAAAGGTATTCTCAAAAATAAAATGGGACTTTTACAGGTTTCTACCGAAAACCGGAACGGTAAAAATGTTCCCCACTTTGAAGTAAAAGGGAAATGGCTTGATAACTACGGTTTTAATATTGGAAGTGTTGTTTCTGTCCAATACGAAATGAATCTTATAAAAGTAAAAGTTATTGACCTTTCAAAAGTAACCGCTCAATTTTAGCACCAAGAAGGCTTTTTTTCATAGGTGAAGCCTTCATAATATAAATGCTTTATAGGCTGGAAATGACTGAGTCAGTCCATGCAAACCGCTTTTTATGGGTTAATGCTTGCAATACTATGTCATCCAGCCAATAAAGCGATAATTAAAGCTGTAAAAGCTTTTTACATTTTTGATTATTGCTTTATTAAAAGCCTTATAACTCATCAGTTAGTGCGGTAAAGGTGCTGTTTGCCTTTATGTCGCTGGTATTAGGGATGTTTAAAGGTTTCAAGAACCTTGAAAATATAATATGGTAAAAGGGAGAGATTTAAAAATGATTCATCCAAAAATGAAGTTTGTTTACTGTGGTATAGATTCTCACAAAGAAACCCATTACGCAGTTGTTTTGAATTGCTTTTTTGAAAAACTGGGAGAGCTTGAATTTCCAAATGTTCCGAGCGAATTTGAAAACTTTTTTGCACAGGTTAAAAAGTTCCGTCTAAAAGGTACATCGGTTTGTTTTGGTCTGGAAGATGTTTCAGCCTATGGCAGAGCCTTAACGGTTTTTCTTACTGCAAAAAAGCAAAAAGTAAAACATGTAAACGCTGCTTTGGTTGCTTCTGAAAGAAAAAGAATGAATGTCCTTCAAAAAACGGATTCCATAGATGCGGAATGTGCCGGAAGGGTTCTTTTAAACAGTTTTGATATTCTTCCAGATGCAGACCCACAGGATAAATATTGGGTACTTTCAAACCTTGTAACAAGAAGGCGCTCGGCTGTCAAAATGAATACTGCATTAAAAAACCAGCTTCATTCCTTCATTGTCAGCCATTATCCAAGTTACTCCAAATTCTACGCAAACATTGACTGTAAAAGTTCCCTTGCCTTCTTTGAAAAATATCCTTCACCGTCAAAACTTGAAGGCATTACAGTTGAAGAGCTTGAAGGATTTTTGAAGGAAGTGACGGATGGAACGCAATACAAAGGAAAAGCCCAATTAATTCTATCCTGTATCAAAAAAGATGGAGATACAAAAACCTCATATCAGGATGCAAGGGATATGAGTATAATTTCAGTCATAAAGCAGATTAGACACAACTTGCAGGAAATAAAAGCTATTGAAAGTATTCTGGAAGGCTTTTTGGAAAACTTCGACTATAAACTTGAATCAATGCGTGGGATTGATACTGTTACCGCTGCAAATTTAATAGCAGAAATTGGAGATATCAAAAGGTTTCCCACTCCTGCTAAATTAGCCCGTTATAGTGGTGTTGCTCCTGTTACTTATGCATCTGGCAAAAGTGATGTACAGTTTTCCAATGAACGGGGAAACAGGGTATTGAATTCAATATTTTTCAGACTTTCAGTTGTA
This sequence comes from uncultured Bacteroidales bacterium, assembly GCA_964551645.1. Taxonomy (GTDB): domain Bacteria; phylum Bacteroidota; class Bacteroidia; order Bacteroidales; family DTU049; genus CAZKDV01. Next base: position 2,564 of record CAZKDV010000144.1, read on the forward strand.
GTGACAATGACCGCAGGAGTTAACAAAAAGATAATTAATCCCTACTTCTACAATTATTATAACAAGAAGATTTCCGAGGGGAAAACAAAACGCCAAGCCTTAAAGTGTGTACAAAGAAGACTTGTAAATATAATTTGGGGTATGATGACCCACAAAAGAGAATACATAAATCCACCGACAGAGGACTTTCCAAAGGAAACAATTCAAAATTAAAACCCTTCAACTTAAAGCACTTTCAAAAAGTGCTTTTATCGTTAATTTCCAAATGATATAATTATTATAAATCTTTGAACCTTGAAAACTATTGCACTGAAAAAGTGCCTTAAATATAGCTTTGATTGAACCTATTAGGGATTGCCATAATGAACCGATAATGTATTGGGATCCTACAGGGCACTTTGAGTTATCAGACAAAATAGCTTATAATTCGGGGAAGATGTCATTTGAAGACTATAATAGGATTATTCAACTTTCCTTGTTATATGATATTACAGATGACCTTGCTTATAAAAACTTATATAGGCAACAAGCTGTAGAAATACGTAGAAATAGCTATGACCCCAATTATATAGACAATTATGACTATACCT
>CAZKDV010000145.1:0-3027 GCA_964551645.1 uncultured Bacteroidales bacterium
AAATTGTATGAGTAGTGGCAGATTGCGGGCTTCTTTCCTGTCAAACCGCTACGCATTTTGAGCGGGTTACGACCCTCGAAATTTACCACATCGTCTGCAATTACTTATACAAAATGTTAGCGTTTCGTGCTTTTGCAATTTTATAATATTAGTTGTCAGTTAATATCAAGTTGTCATTTACTGAAACCGGCCGAACCTCAACTTCATCTCCAAGACTATATTTCTTCTCAGTTTCTAATCTCCCAACAACCCAAAGACCTTTAATCAAAGCGATATAATCATTTTTAGCTTGAGCAATTATATATCCATTATAAGTTTTCTCGTAACTCATGTTTTTAATTCTCTCCGAGTTTTTAGATACTAAATCGATTAAACTTAAAGAGATTCTATTTTTTTCCATATCAATCTCTGAGATACACAAAGGAATGTCATTAAGGATTTTACTCAATTGTCTGCAATCGAAAATTTTACCGTCTGCAATATCATGTCGATGAAGAAGAGCTTTGAAATGATTGTTTTTAAATCTCACATTATAAAACAATCCCCATTCTTGGCTATCTATAACTTCAAGTTTTTTAAGAATCTGCCCAATTTTATACGCATCATTAAAATCGGCTAATGGATGTTTTATAAATGGCTTAAAAGACCCAAGTAATTTTGATTCATACTTATCGACACCGATAATCTGAACTTCATACTTGCTTCCAATTTGATAAGTGAATTTTTCCCCATTCCAGGTAGTTTCATAACTTGGAACATAAACATTGTAAGAAATATCACTTACTACATAACCTAGAATACCAAATGAATGAACATCCGTAACAATTAATTCAAATGTTTCATTTAGATTTTCTTGTGAGAATTTAATGTAAGGATTTTTGTTTTTTTGCTTTAAGGAAACGAAGACAACTCGGCTTTCTTTGTCAATGTTTTTTACATAGCATTCTAACTTGTTATTTAATTTAATGCTATTCTTTAATTTTTGGATTTCCTTATCAAACCATGACAATTCATTAAATGGTAAAACTGCTTCAATCCCTTCACTTATTTCTCCAACAAATGAAAGGTTAGTTTTTTTACAAACAAGCATTTCAATGGGAGAGCTTTTGGAATAAAAGATTCTGTTCCATGGGTCTCTTAATTCAGCTAAACGCAAACGGACATTTCCTTTCTCGAAATTATAGCCTAAAACAATAAACTCGTAAGTTTCATCTATTTTAAATAGTTTATGCAAGAATTCAAATCGGCTGAAAGTTAGATCCTTCCGATATGCAAAACCCTCGACTTTCGATAAACCTAAATCAATAGTTACAAAAGAATCATCAATGTATATGATTTTACCAGTTATCCTTTTTCCTATTTCAAATTGGGAAGTTAAAATATTATTAGGGTCACTTTTTGTGTTCCTTAATCCAAATTCTACAATTCCATTTTCCTGAATTTCAATAGGAACAGCCTCAATGAATGTATTTATTTTAAAATATTTTCGTGCATCAAGTATATCTATAACACTTAAATTTTCTTTTCGAAGATAACCTTCAATGCCATTTACATCTATTTTTAAAAAGCTTTCACCGACATATTGAACCACTCCTGCAATTGGAGTTTTGCTTTTTATTGCTTCCCCAATTTCTTTAAGGGTATTTGATAACATACTGTCGTCATTAATGCGTAAACAGTAGCATATGGCTAACCTATGTTGATAATCAAGGTATTCTTTGGGATTATTTATGAGAACAAAATTTCCTGAATTTAGAAGTTGCTTTGCTACTTCTTTTAAAATTGGAACACTGTCCGTTCTCGCTAATAAATAAAAGCTTTCAATGCCCCTTGACATTCCAAGTTTGATTCTTCTTAAATATGGATAAATCCCATAATTTGAAAACGTTTCAACTTTCGCGACCAAAACAACCCCAACTTTCAATGTATTCGATGCAAAGACTAAGGGAGTATCGTCGTCAAAATCTCGAGTAGATATTTTATTTACAAAAGATAAAAACTCATCGGCTTCATTTTTATATTCTGTTTTTGTAATTCTTCCATGTAATTTTTTTCCAAATAAATCTAATTCTCTTAACAAAATCCTAGTAAATAACCCGTTGTCGTCTATCTCTTCAATCTTCTCATATTTTTCAAGTAAGTCACTTTCTGTATTTGAAGTTTCATCAATGAAAGTCGACATAATATTATTCTGATTTTTGCTGATTTTTAGTAGGATTTTTTTAGTTACTGTAATATCAATTGCTTTTCGAAAAGGCACATTGAGATATGGTTTTGTATGTATTAGAAATGCATCCTTAACGTATAAAGATGTAGCTTTCACAATATTTTTTGTGGGGTCATTTTCGTATTTGAGTTTTACAATTGCTTTACCTGATTTTAATATTGTATCCAGGTTTTCTTCATTAACCCAATTAATGCTTAAATCTGGAATATCAATATCGGGAAGTTCTGATGCAATTTTCTTTAAAGCTTTAGTACAAGGTGCTTCCACTTTGTAGCGAACAGCTTTTTTCCTTACTGATTTTATAGGGAAGGCAATAATATGCCAGATCCATCCTGAAATTGTTTTTACATTATCCGTTTTAAAAAAGATAATATATAAGAGAAATAGGATTATTAGGAGGAGACCACCACTAATACCATGAGATTCAAAAAATGCTTTTGCGTCTTCCCACATATTTATTGATTATTTGAATGTTTAAAATCTTCAATACAATCAATCCTATCACAGTAGAAAATTACTTTGGTACCGTTTAAGGTTGGTTGAATAACTCCAATGTTTTGGGTTGTTATTATTGAACCACAACTTTCACATTTAAGGTTCCCATTAACAAAATCTTCGAATTGTTTAGTTTTCTGTAACAGTTCCTCAATCTGAGTGTCGAGGATTGCATTTACTTTTATTTTTTTCTTTCCAAACATAGTTAAATGGTTTATATATGTTATGTTGGTTTTCAGCATGAACGCTAACGGATGGAACTATATGCAGTTGGGGATTGCGGGTTGCTTTCCTGTCGAACCCCG
>CAZKDV010000146.1:0-2523 GCA_964551645.1 uncultured Bacteroidales bacterium
AATGCTCCTGTAAAAAAATCTGAATTTGAGAGCATATTACTATTGAACATCGTATTAACTCCTCCGCCTGAGAATAGACCTGCCAAATGATTTGGAGCGGGGATTTCTACTCCTTCTACTTTCCATAAAATACCTTTTGCTGCATTACCTCTTATTACTATCTCATTGTTTTCCACGGTACTTGGAGCTACCCCTGCGAAAGAACCGGCTAAGCGTGATGGGTCATCCATTCCTCCGGCATACCGGCTGGCATCTTCTACCGAAAAAGTTTTAGCCGATAAAGTAGCCATAGTGTTTAAAGCTTTATCTTTCTCAATATCAGGTTTTATAACAATCTCGCTCAGACTGGTGAAACTCTCAATTAGCGGGATATTCAGAACAATCTCTTTTCCTGAACTGACAAGGATATCATATACATAATAATTCTCGTAACCAATATAGCTTATTTGCATTGATATTCTGCCTACCTGAACTTTATCAAAAATAAAGTTTCCATCAATATCCGTTGTTGTTCCAATAAATGGACTTGAACCTATAATAATGATATTTGCACCAGGTAGCCCAATACGTGTCTCATTATCAAATATTTTACCCCTAATTTTTTGAGTTATTTCTTGTGAAAAAATAAAAAATGATTGGGTAATAAATAGGAATGCAAAAAATAATTTTTTCATAAACCATAGTTTTGATATATTGAAAGTACAAATATCACAACTATTTACATGAAATGGAATACTGATTTTTCAGTATTATATCAACCCAAGATTTGCAGCAATTTTAATGGCTTCCAATGAATTATTTGCACTTAGTTTTCCCAAAATCTTTTGTCTATGTGTATTAACAGTATGAACACTAATAAAAAGTTTATCGGAAATTTCTTTACTTAATTTGCCATCTTTTACAAGATTTAGGATGTCAATTTCTCTTTTGGTAAGAGTCATGTTTTTATCAAGTCTGGACTGAAATAACGGAACAAATTCTCCTGTTTTAAAATTTAAAATCTGTGCTTTTAAGTTCTCATTTATATTTTGGTTTGGAGAAATATCAAGAATGCTTAATGCCAACCATACATTGCCCTTCTTGTCCAATTCAAGGGTTTGCTGTTGTTCAATAATTCTAATAAATTGATTTGAAGCGTTTAATATTCTGAATTCATTTATCAATTTACAATTTAGCCTTTGTTCGATTGAAATACTTGTTAATAGTTGAAAAAGAGTTATCCCATTTTGTAACAATGCAATATAGTCATCAGTATGGATTTTCGAGTCAAGAAAATATTCTCCTTCTTTTTCAAATTCATTTTTTTTGTATCCTAAAAATGTTTCAAAATTGGACGATTGGAAAACATGTTTCTTTTGATATAAATCAAATACTGTTATTAAGGAATTGCTGGTTTCTGCAAGTTTTTGCAAAAAAGGTGTCTGTGTTTCAAGAATAGAATAGTCCAATTCCTTTTCTTCAAACTGCTGTTTCTCAAGAAGATTGAAGTAGGTTTTATGAAGTTCTCTTATATCATTTCTATTTGTTTGCATTTTTTTATTTTTTGTAACTAACCCCCCAAAAGAGTTACTAAATGAAGCTGGGTGTTCAATTCTTTTTTTACTTTCTCCATTGAAAGTCCAAATGCCTTGTGTCCAATTTTTAAACTCATCACCTATAATGTCGGATTGTTTTGTACCATTCGTTTTTTTCCATTCATCCTTATATAAAACTACAATTAGCTCAACAGGTGCTATAACTACTGGTGCAGAAGTAGATTTCCAAGAACCCCAAGCAGTTCGTCTTGAAATATTCCTGTAGGTCTCTATAATTTGATATTGATAATATATTTAAAACATCATTTGTCATTGTGTACATTAAATTTTATTAGGGTGTAAATTTACAATTTACTTACACAACAAACATACAATTTTTGTTAATGCAAGTACAATTATAACTTTTGTAAAGCAAACTTAGCTATAAAAAACAACCTACTAAGTGTTAAATTATTTTTTCAACAACTTAAAGTGCATTGTCTTGTCATCACTCTGTATCGTCATTAAGTATAATCCGCTTGGGTTATTTATACTAATATTCTCAATCATACTTACATTAGTGTATCTTTTTGAAAATACTGTTTTTCCACTAATATCGTTAATTGAAACAATAATTTCAGAATAAGTTTTATCAAGAGTTATATTAAAATAATTGCTTGTAGGATTGGGGTAAACGATGATTTCTTTATTATCTGAATCAGAGATGTTTTCGCAAATATCCACTATAAGATTTAATGTGATAACAGAGTCGCAACCGTATTCATTTTGTCCAAAATAAGTATATTGTCCAGTTTTAGTAAGTTTTTCTCCATTGAACTCAATTTCCTCTCCTTGACATATTGTTGCATCTATTGTTTCGTTAAATGTTGGATTGACTGTTAAGTTGAGTATTACAATTGAGTCGCAAGCATGTTCACTTTGTCCAATGTAAGGATATTGTCCAGTTTTAGTAAGTTTTTCTCCATTGAACTCAATTTCCTCTCCTTGA
>CAZKDV010000146.1:2623-3016 GCA_964551645.1 uncultured Bacteroidales bacterium
TGTAAGGATATTGTCCAGTTTTAGTAAGTTTTTCTCCATTGAACTCAATTTCCTCACCTTCGCATATAGATATATCTATGATGTTTGTTTCAGATTCAAAAATATTCACCGTAAAACTACTTTCATTCGTGCAGTTTGGAGTAGTGCCAGTTTCTGCATAAACCCAAATAGTTTGCGTTGAAGTAATGCTTGTTCCTGCGGCTATTGGGCTTATTCCTCCACTTTCTTGATAATAATTTCCGTTTGTTAATGTTGGCAAAATATAAGCATCACATTCTGTTACATCAGTCAGAACATCGACTTGTGGAGTAGCAATTATTGTTAAAGTAACAGGAACTCTCAAACTCTTACAGTTTGACACGATTTCTTCAGTTTCTGCATAATATGTATAAA
>CAZKDV010000147.1:0-2993 GCA_964551645.1 uncultured Bacteroidales bacterium
TTTTCCCCGTCGGGCAATACCGTCATCTTTCGGTCACTTCAATCAGGCTGCTACAAGATATGACAACGACCCAGAATGGCAGTTGCCCGAGCCGGGAATGCTGATGACCGCCAATTCCTATAAAACGAAAATTATTGAGCCATTTATCAGAAAACTTAAAAAAGTAATCGGCAGCATTGTTGCTCAATATTTACGTTTGAAATCTACGGTAAATGATTTGCAAAAGCAACTAATGCGTTCGGAAGACGCCAATAACAACCTGCACCGTGTTATTGATAAAGAGCGGCAGGAAAACACCAAACTCGTTGAAACGGTTAAGGATTATAAGCGTGTCCGTAAAGTGCTTGGGGACGAACAGACTGACAGTATTATAGCTCGTGCGAAAGCAGAGGAGCAAATGAAAAAACCACCTCGCAGTAGGGATTATGAGCGGTAAATAGAATTGCAAGCTATGTTTCGGGTTTTTGGCTCGAAGCATAGCTTTTTTCTTGTTTTTATGATAAAATAAATTTATTGACGAGGGAAAGAAGAAAGGAAGTCCAATAATTGAGTAATGATAATACTATCAAAAAAGCGATTGAACAATCAAACAAAATAGTTTCAATTGGATTTTCCTATGAAAATCCTGCTACACTCGCAGCGCAAAATATAATTGATTCGCAACAAAAAATGATTGCAGCTATTCCTAAAATAGAAATACCACACATAGAAATGCCATCGGTCGCACAACTTGGATTGGCTGCATATCAAAATAATATATCTTCAATTAGTGACAGCCTTGCAAAATTAGGTCAGTCCATGCAAAAAGTCATGGTGGATTATATTCCGAGTATTACTGAAACGATTAGCAGCGCCTTATCATCCTTTGCTGAAAGTATAACTCGCATTGATTTTTCTCCCATGTTTGATGCTCTTCGTAACTTGAATTTTGATTTTAATTTTGAAGAATATGAGGAACAATATTTAAATACAATGTATGAATCTCGATGGTTTCCTTATGTTGGACAAACAGTTTCGTTCAGAATCATTCAAGATATTAATGATATTTTGAGTTCTACTCGTCAATCGAAAAATCGAATTAAAAAGATTGATGCCTGTATTTTTTCTTACTATAACGATTCAGAAATAAATGATATTAAAAAATATTGGCGTTCTTTAGATTTACCTCCTTACATAATGCGGATTTTATATCAAGCGATAAAAGCATATAACAATAAGGAATACGCAGTTACAACAATTGTATTATCAAGTTTATGGGAAGGTATTGTTGCAAACAAGGCTTCCCATAGTGGATATAGGGTTGGAAAGCAGACAAAGGAAAGATTTAATGCGTTAATAATGTCAAATGATTTTCCGACCATATTTTCTGATTTTTATAATAAATACATTATGTATGATTGCCATTCGACCGATGATGTTATTGACGATGTTCCTGGCAGACATGGTATTTCTCATGGATGGTATTCAAAATACCCCTCAAAAAAATCCGCCCTCAATGCCATTCTGTTTACTGACTTATTACTGCAGCTTAAGCCTATTGAAATTACAAAAAACAAAGAACTATTACTAATAGCTAAATGAGGTTTTTATGAAACATATTGATTGTCATATTCATATTGAGCGTGGTGATTACACTCTTGATTGGATTCAAAAGTTTATAGATACTGCTATCAGTAAAAACATTGATGAAATTTGGTTGTTGGAACATTGTTACCGCTTTTCGGAATTTGTTCCGATGTATGATAGCGTTTGCGATTACAGTGATTACATAGACAAATGGTTTCATCGTAAAGCCGGCGTGTTACAACTTAATGATTATTTACGATTGATTGATAAAGTACGGCAACAAAATTGGTCTGTTAAAATTAAATTCGGCTTGGAAGTTTGTTATTTTAAGAAGTTTGAAGAATTAGTCTATAAAACGACTAAGGATAAAGACCTTGATTTTCTTGTGGGCAGTGTTCATTTTATTGATGATTTTGCATATGACCATAAACCTGAACATTGGAATGGCGTTAATGTCGATAATGCGTACCGCCGTTATTTTGAAACGAGCATTGACCTTGCGAACTCTGGGATTTATACCGGAATTGCACATCCGGACTGCATAAAGTTGTTTGGGAATAAGCCTTCTTTCGCATTACTCAATTATTATGATAATCTTGCTGCCGCACTTGCTAAAAGCAATATGTATGCAGAACAAAGCAGCGGAAGCTATCGCCGTTGCGTTGACACATCAGAGCTCGGTATGAATGTAAATTTGATAAAAACACTGAAAAAGTATGATGTTGGATTGTATATTCGAGAGCTTGAAGAAAAGTTAGAGGGTGCAAAATGAAAAAACAGGAAGCATTAACAATCATGGACGAACGCTTTGGAAACGATAAAATGAAACAGATTAAAGATAATCCAGAGGTCGCCATATGCGGCGAATGGTTCACAGCTCATGGTATTGGTGAAAATCTTGGTTATGTTCGTGACGAAAAGAATAACGAGATTATGTCAAAACTGAGGGCTGTTTTTGCCGAGTGGTATGACAATGGACATACTGATGAGAACGACCCAAACACTTGTGTTCTGCGGATTAGGCTGACAGATGGCATTCTTTTCAGCAACGGAACAAGATACGATATTGATTTTTCAAATTGAGGTGAACAGGATGTCCGAACAGATTGTTGAAAATATAATTGTGGAAATGCTTACCGGTGAAGTGCAGGAAAACGCTTTGACTTTTGTAGCATACTTGAAGGCGAATAAAATGCTGTTTGAACGATGTGGCGGTTATTGGGCGGACAAGCAGTATTGGCTTGTAAAATATAAAAATGAGTATAGCTGCTTTATTCTGATTGGCGATTCGGAGGGCAGCGGATTCCCTTGGACTATATGGTCGGACGACAGCGGCAGGGACTGGTTCAAAAATTATCCACTCCCTGAGCGCATCAAGGAAATTGCTTGGGAAAATGTTGATATTTGCGGGGAATGCGGTTCTTGCA
>CAZKDV010000148.1:0-2873 GCA_964551645.1 uncultured Bacteroidales bacterium
GTTAGCAAAATTGTTTGATTTTAATTTTGGGTGACCCAGTGTCGAAGTCAGGAGATTGAAATAATTTCAATCTGTTTTTTTGCCTTATCTACTTAGGTTTATTTTTTAATTACGCCTAATTCTTTACCTACTTTAACAAAAGCATTTATACATTTATCAAGATGTTCTCTTTCGTGAGCTGCTGATACTTGGACACGAATACGAGCTTGATCCTTAGGCACAACTGGATAATAGAAACCAATGACATAAATACCTTCTTCTAAGAGTTTGGAAGCCATTACTTGAGATAGTTTGGCATCATAGAGCATAACTGCAACAATACCACTCTTTGTTGGTTTAATATCAAAACCTGCTTCTTTAATTTTTGAAATAAAATAAGCAATATTATCATGCAATTTATCTTGCAATTCATTAGTATCTGACATCATTTGGAACATTTTAATTCCAGCTGCTGCGATTGACTGAGGAATTGTATTAGAGAATAAGTATGGTCTTGAACGCTGTCTCAACATTTCAATTATTTCTTTTTTACCTGTTGTAAAACCGCCAATAGCACCACCAAACGCTTTTCCAAGTGTTCCTGTAATAATTTCAATTTTGCCACGTAAATTAAACAATTCAGTTACTCCCCTACCTGTTTCACCAACTACACCAGCCGAGTGACATTCATCAATCATAATCATTGCATCATATTTACAAGCAAGTTCATAAATTTTGTCCATAGGTGCAACATTTCCGTCCATTGAAAAAACACCGTCAGTAACAATTAATCTAAATCTTTGAGCTTGTGCTTTTTTCAACTGTTCTTCTAAGTCAACCATGTCTGCATTAGCAAATCGGTATCGCTGTGCTTTACATAATCGAACTCCATCAATAATAGAGGCATGATTTAAGGAGTCAGAAATGATTGCATCTTCTTCGGTTAACAAAGGCTCAAAAACACCACCATTGGCATCAAAGCAAGCAGCATACAATATTGTATCTTCGGTTCCAAAAAATCTTGCAATTTCAGCTTCTAATTGTTTGTGTAAATCAGTAGTTCCACAAATAAAGCGAACACTTGACATTCCGTAGCCATAAGTATCAAGAGTTTGTTTTGCAACTTCTACTAACTTTTGATTATTAGATAAACCTAAGTAGTTGTTTGCACAAAAATTTAATACTTTTTGTCCTGTGTTTAGAGTTATTTCAGCTCCTTGTGGAGAAACAATAATTCTTTCTTCTTTGTATAGACCTGCATCTTTAATTGATAGCAACTCTTCTTGTAGAAATTTTTGCATTTTGTCGTACATAGTTGTAAGTTTTAAGTTTATGTTGCAAAAATACATTTTTTTTTCATTTATTTACATAATAGAAGTAAGTTTGTAGTCTTATTTTTGGAAGTGGTTAAATTTTTCAAAATTTTAATAGATAGTATATCTTTCGTGTGGCACGAATTTTTTGTACATAAGGGAAGAACTTTTTTAACCTTATTAGGTATTTCAATTGGCATTTTTTGTGTTATTAGTGTATTTTCTGTTGTTGATTCTTTGCGAAAAAATATTGAATCGAGTATTAATGAATTAGGTCAAAATGTGCTTTCGATAGACAAATGGCCTTGGGCATTCGGTGGAGATTATCCATGGTGGGATTATTGGAAAAGACCTATCCCATCACTAAGCGAAATGGAAGAATTGCAAAAAAGAAGTATTACTGCTGAATGTGTTATTTTTAACGCTTCAACTCAAACAAAAATTAGCAAATCAAATATTAGCTTACCCAATATTTCCGTTCTCGGCACAAGTTCTCAATACCCTGATGTTATGCGATTTGACATACAAGAAGGAAGATTTATTACTGAAAGTGAATTTCATTCTGGAACTACTATCGCTGTTATTGGTACTGAAATAGCTAATGCTTTAGATTTGAAAAATATCGAAAAAGAAAAAATAAAAATATTTGGACAAAATGTACAAGTTGTTGGAGTTTTTAAACAAGAAGGAATAAACAATATGGGAGGAAGCCATGATAATATTGTATTAATTCCAATAAAATTCTACCAAAAATTTGTTGATATAAAATCGGAAAATAATAACCACACCTCTATTTTATATAAAGTCAAACCAAATATCTCTAATGAACAAGCAATTGATGAAATAACAGCAATAATGCGAAATTTGCGAGGACTAAAGCCACAAGTTGAGAATAATTTCTCCATCAACGAAACAAGTATGATTTCTCAAGGACTAGATAGTTTATTCTCTATTATCTCAATAACTGTTTGGATTATTGGAAGCTTTTCACTATTAGTTGGAGGATTCGGAATTGCTAATATTATGTTCGTGTCCGTAAGGGAAAGAACTCGTATTATTGGTATTCAAAAAGCTATAGGTGCCAAAAAATCTACTATTTTGATACAGTTTTTGATAGAAGCTGTTTCTTTAAGTATTTTTGGTGGTTTATTAGGATTGCTCATAGTGTATATATTATTTTTAATAATTTCCTTAACAACAAGTTTTCCATTATTTATTAGCTTTCAAAATATTCTACTTGCAATGCTAATTTCGATTAGCATTGGAATACTTTCCGGAATTACTCCTGCTTGGATTGCTGCAAGACTTGACCCTGTTGAAGCAATCAGAAAATAAATATATAAGTAAAAAGAACTCTATAAACACAAACACTATGATAGTTGTGCTGTCTTGAGGTAAAAACTTCAATATTCTAAAAATGCACGTGAATAAGTGCAATTAAAATATTCGTGTTTTTCATATCCATTTTATTTTAAGTTTATAAATAATAAGCCCCGAGCATTTACTCAGGGCTATATTAATCCTCACTACTTCACAATTAATTTGTGATTTATAGTCCGTTTATCTGTATATACTTTAACA
>CAZKDV010000149.1:0-2853 GCA_964551645.1 uncultured Bacteroidales bacterium
AGTGTTGTGTCAAGCTGAATGTGTCCCAGTGAAGTATTGAAACAAAATCGTCCTCTAGTTGTGTCAGTCTGCTGAAAAACACAAGTCTGGCATTTATTGGCAATCTTAGAATAATTTGAGTTTAAAAGTTCATTGTCTTTTTCCCAATATGTACTGTCAAGACGTGGATACAACATATGGTCTGTCAACTTAATGTCTTGCCCAAATACAATTGTCGAGATGAGGATAAAAGTTGTCAAGATGTATATCTTCTTCATAATTGTCGTCTTTTTAGCATGCCGCCAACGGATTGCGTGCTTGCTCTCGTGCCGAACTCCTTGATTTTATTATATTTTATATTATAAGGCATGGAGCAAGCACGCTGTTGGCACACGTTTTACTTTATATTTTTACTTTTTCTTTTTAATAGAAAGTCCAATTATTAAAGGGATTAACCCAACGGCTAAGAATAATAAAAAACCTATAACAGCCCCAGATGTACCTGCTGGATCATAACCAGCTTGTTCCGATGTCTTTAATAATGCTGGTAATCCCCAAATAAGTACTATCAGAGTTATAATTGTTCCAAATGTTATTAGAAATGTCTTCATAATTTAATAGATTTTATGGTTTTTAAAAAAGTTGCTCTGTAAGATGAAAATTTTTTTGTTTCAGATGTTGCTGTTATAACAAATGCAAGATTTTTATAAAAAAAATAGCATTGCATCATTTTTAAATCCAAGTCTGGAACTGCATTTATAAATTCAATAAGGAATGCATTTTGACCTGATATGATTAATTTTTCACTATATGTAATTAATGTTTTTTCACCATTTGCCCGAAAACTTTCCTGCAACATATCTTTTGAATAATCATGTGCTGTTATTCCATACTCATCTTTCAATCTTTGTGTAACATTAACTGTTATATTGCTTCCATCTTTATTAACAAATTTCAAATCAATGTTTGCCCCCTTTGGCGTAGATTTGATAAAATCGCTTGGTACGCTTATTTTATAGTTGTATTTAGAACTATTATGCTCCAAAAATGTTACTTGTGTTTGAGCAAAACTTTTCAAACAAAATACTACAACAATAGCGGTTAAGATAAAATTTCTCATAAATATTGAATTAAAATGTATATATTCCAATTAAGTAAAAAATAATTCCCAAAACAATAAAAACTATTGACATTGGTTTGAGTATATTAAATGATAATATTGATTTATGTGGAGTTACAAAGAACACAAAGAGCATATGAGCAGGTCCAAGTATTAACAAATTCAATAATATTATAAAAATCCAATGAAAATTAAGCAATTTAAATAATGGTAATAAAGCTCCAATATAACTACTTAAACGACAAAGTATTTCAAAGAGTTTTGTTTTAGAAGAACTTAATTCGTCCTTAAATGCAAAATCATTGTTCCAATCATAATCAAATCTGTTAGGATTGTTATAATATTCCATTCTCTTATATCTTCTTTTTGTATCTTCATAAAAAGCTAATGGCAAATGAAATAACATAAAAGAAATAATCATTGTTGTATTCATAATACAAATTAAATATTTTCAAAACCAACTATTTCCTTATCAAACTTATATTCACTGAGAGATGAATCTAATTCTAATGCTTTTCTTTTGTTTTTTTGAGCTTCTATTAAATTGTTTTCTTGAAAATAAATTGCACTTAAAAACAAATAAGCTTCAGCAATAAATTCTTTAAATTTAAGATTTGACGAAAATTTTTCTTCATACAATTTTGTTGTTTTCAATAGAATTTGTTTTGATTTATCTATTTGTCCTGAATAAAATAAGGAAACACCTTTTATCTTATCAGCAACTAGAAGAAAAATTCTATCATCTTCATTTTTAATAGTTTTTTCAATATTGTCAAGTATCTCAATTGCTTTTTCGTATTCTTCATTTTTACATTTTTCTAAAGCTAAATTGATTGATTCTTCCTTCAAATTTCTTTTTTTGGATGTTAACTTGCCAAAAAGAATAAATAATGGAATACAGACAATTGCACTAAAAATTCCACCTATCATTTTGTTAAGCATTTCTTGGTTTTCCATACAAGACGTTAGAAAAAATGATAGCAATGTTAATAATGTTAAGATTGAAAGTTTTTTCATAATCTGATATAATTAATTTTATTGATATTGTTTTTCAATTGTTGATATTTAATTTATAAAATAATACTCCTAACCGACTGTCTCGTTTTGGATTTATTTCAATATAAAGTTTGTAATTCATATATGTAATAATTCATTTATTTGTCAGGCTGTTTTAGAATACATTATTCAATTTTTTCAAAATAATTTTCAATTTCATTCTGAATACTTTTAATGTTTTCAATTGTTTTGGCTATAATACCTTCATTATTATATTTACTTAATTCATCTTGTAATTGACTCAAGTCCTGATTATCTCCCATAAATTCAACTTCACCATTTTCCCAAGTATGATACATAGAGCACCTGTTTTTTATTGTTGCAACGTATTGTCTCATGTTGTGCAAGTCTTTAATTACTAAAGAAAAAACTTCTTTTATTGAAATTGGAAGTATATACTTTTTTTTCAAAAACACTGAATAAACATTTCCATAACAATTTAACCACTTTAAAGAAATTGATTTAGTGAGTTCTGGGGATGCTGAATTAATTGAATTTTTTAGTGCAAATGTGTGACCTGAAAATTCTGTTAATAATTCATATACTATACTTAATGCTTCAATTTGAAGATGATTATATTTAGAGAATTTTATTTCTGTTTTTTTCAAGCCACTCTTAAAGCGTTCAATTTTTCTGCTAACCCAAATCGATTGGATTGTTTGGATTAAAACAATTATTACTGTAAATCCAACTAATAT
>CAZKDV010000150.1:0-2850 GCA_964551645.1 uncultured Bacteroidales bacterium
TTTGCCTTCCAAAAGCACAACCTACTGATTGTGTTGTTAATTACACTATTGGAGGAAGTGCAGTTAATGGCGTTCATTATGAAACAATACCTAATTCAATCACAATTCCAGCAGGGCAAACTTGTGCAAAACTTGAAATTATACCTATTGATAACGGAAGTGTTAAAGGCAAAGAAATAGTTCAACTTACCGTTCAAACTTCTCCGTGTGCACAAGAAACTGTAACTGTCAATATTTTAGAATATACCGAAATGGAAATAAGCACAAATGGGACGACATCTATTTGTGAAGGTAATATTAACTCTGTTCCAATTGGAGTAAATGTAAATAAAGGAGTATCACCGTATTCATATAATTGGGATAATGGACTACCTTCATTACAAAACCACAATGTTAATCCAACTCAAACAACTACATATAATGTTACTGTTACAGATGCATGTGGACACTCATTATCATCAGATGCCACTATTACGGTTCTTGATAATGCCGATATTTCAATAGATCCTGACAACCCAACTATTTGTCTTGGCGCTGAAATTACTCTTACAGTTAATGGTGCAACTTCTCACACATGGAGTACAGGTGAAACAACTCAAAAAATTACCGTTAAACCAAGCCAAACTACAACATATACCGTTTCTGGAACAGATATATACGGATGTTCAGGCTCTACATCTACAACTGTACATGTAGAACCCGAATTAGCACTTGACATAAGTGCAAGTCCTCCAGCAATATGTATTGGAGGAAGCACCATCCTACAAGCTCAAGGTGCAAAACATTACACTTGGGATAATGGGCAAAAAGGAGAAACTATTACTGTTTCTCCTACGCAAAATACGACATATTCTGTAACAGGAACAGATGATTTTGGTTGCATAGGTACTTCTACAATTACTATTACCGTATATCCTGCAATAGTTATAAATATTACTCCAAATAATCCAGAAATTTGTGATGGCGACACAATTACTTTAAACGCAAATGGTGCTGACACATATATTTGGTGTAATTCACAAAGTGGAAATACTTACCAAGTATCACCCTCTCAAACAACAACATATTCAGTAACCGGAACAGACACTATGGGATGTACAGCAACAGCATCTGCCAAAGTAATAGTAAACCCAAAACCAACTATTCAAATAAAAGCTGACCAATATGAGGTTTGCACCGGAACTCCAGTACACTTTAATGTTGCAGGAGCAAATTCATATTCGTGGAACAATGGCGTTAATTCTGATAGTTTTGTTGATACTCTTATTAATACTACTACATACTCCGTTACTGGTACAGACCAAAAAGGCTGTAAAAACTCATCATCTCTAACTATTGATGTTTTTTATAATTTAACTTTAACTGTAACTCCTAATAATCCTAATATTTGCAAAGGCGATACTGTTACATTATTGGTAACATCAAATGGAACAAATCCAACTTTTTTATGGAATACAGGAGAAACAAATTCTTCTGTTACGACAATACCTGACTCAACTATTACTTACACAATAGATGCAATTGACCAATACGGCTGTATAGGAGATACAATAACGACAATAACTGTATTCCCAATACCTGATGTAGATTTTTCAGCTGACCCTTTACTTGGCTGTATCCCGGTTAGTGTTTCATTTACCTCTATTAGCGATTCTGATAATTCGTATTTATGGAGTTTTGGAGATGGCACAACATGTACCGAACAACATCCGCTACATACATATATTTATTCAGGCAATTATTCAGTTTTACTTACTGTAAACTCTCCACATAATTGCACTAATTCTATATTAAAACATGATTACATTAATGCTTATCCTGTTCCATTTGCCGATTTCATAACAATGCCTTCTGTTACAACTGAAGATAATCCAACAATATCATTTTTTGATAAATCAATTGGTGCAAACAATTGGTTTTGGACTTTTGAAGATGGAAATTTTATAGACTACTCCTATGATGAAAATCCGACATATACATACACTAATATTGGAAAACATCAAGTTGAATTAATTGTTGAAAATCAATGGGGATGTTCTGATACTGCTAAAAAAACAGTACAAATCAAACCAATTACTACATTTTACATACCAAATGCCTTTACTCCAGACGAGGACGGAATTAATGATATATTTATTCCTTACGGATATAATGTTGATGAAGATAATTATTCAATGTCAATATATGATAGAGCTGGAAACATAGTATTTCACACAACAAATTTACACGAAGGCTGGAATGGAAAAAAACAAAATAATGGTTCAAAAATTATGCCTATTGGAACATACACTTACAGAATTAAAACCTCTTTTAACAACATTGAAGAAGTGTTTACTGGAACTTTAACATTATATTATTAACAAAAACATTCATAAAATTCATTGTTGTGGTGGCTATGCTAAATCAATGTTTCGATTAAAAATTCAAACTTCGACAAAAACTATTGAAAAGTATTTGCTACCCTAAATTGTAATGAAAATGCAAAAACAAGAAGCGTTTGATAAAATCAAATCATTAGTTGAGCGGTTTGACGAACAAAAAGAGTTTTACAAAAAAGCGGACTACAACGAAACACAAACCAGACGCGATTTTATCGACCCATTTTGGAAAGCATTAGGTTGGGATGTTGATAATGAAAACGGCTATGCAGAAAGCTATCGCGAAGTTATCCACGAAGACCGTGTAAGGGTTGGCAGTGCTACAAAAGCACCTGATTATTCGTTTAGACTTGTCGGCGGAAAACGACTTTTCTTTCTCGAAGCTAAAAAACCAAGCATTGACATTAAAGATGATATTGCTCCTGCTTATCAGGTTAGACGCTACGGTTGGAGTGCAAAAATGCCTATTTCC
>CAZKDV010000151.1:0-2764 GCA_964551645.1 uncultured Bacteroidales bacterium
TAAAATAGTCTGATGGTTACCTGACCATCGATATTTATAATCCAAAAGAATAAAGACTTACATTTAGCAATTCATCAACAATAATGCCTGCCTCAAATATTCCTTTTTCGGGAGCTTTTATGTTTCTGTTCAAATGATATTCATAATGCGAAATTGTTCCTATGCCAGCATTTCCGGCAACGGAAATATGTGGTGAAATATATTTGGAACGAAATAATAATTTTCCGAAAGTATGTTTGTAAAATAAAAAAGCATATTTGTCTGTGATGAATTCATTCATTCTGACAGTTTGAAAGCTCTGTGGAACATAAATCCCGAAGTTTCTATAAGAAGCAGGCAGTTTTGACAAAAATGGATAGGGAGAATCTGGTGTGGTATAGCCTAATTGTATTGTAATGTTTGATTGTCCGTAATATTTGCTTGGAAAATATTGTTGATATGAGAAATCAATTTGTTGAAAATTAAAATCACTAAGATAAGGAATAGATTGAGAATATTGCAATTGAAGAATTGGCTTATTTGCTTGTGCCGTTTTTATATGCAACTGATTTGGCAGTCCTGAAATATTAAAAATATTTGGGTCATGTTTAGCCGACAAAGTAATGTTTCGCGTAAGAAATGAATTTACTTCTTTGTTTTTTTTATATAAATATTTGTCATTAATATCAATGCGATTGTCGCTTAATTGAATGGCAGCATAAATATTTCTGATAGGAATAAAATTCAAGTCTAATGATATTTTTTCAATATTATCCATCATTGTAATTAGATAATTGCGAAAAGTTGCCGGTGTTAAAAAACCTAATTGTTCGTTTATAAAAAATCTGTGTCCGCTTTCTTGCACATCTTTTGAATAGCTGATTTTAGCCGTAAAGTCTCTCCATCTATTATTGTTATATTTTGCAAAACCATGATATTTCCACTGTTTGTCTTTTAGCCCATAAGCAAAACCTCCGCCTAATGAGAAAAAATTAGAAATTTTGTGATTCGTTTCGGCAGATAATCCCAATCTCCAACCTTCAAAATCGTTGAATGTAAACAATGACGAAATTGGAACTTGCATAAAAGCTATTGGAATATTGCCCGAAAACAAATAAACTAATTTTGATGCAGTTTTATCCAAATTGTGTTCTTTGCTCAAACTATCTAACATGGCATAGGTTATGGAGTCTTTTTTTGTTCCGAACTGAGAGCGGAAATCATTCCAAAGGGTATCGGTCTTGTGTGTTTGTGGCGTAAATATAATGTCTGCTGTTCCAAAGTGCCTTCGTTTTAAACTTGGATTAATGAGAATATCATTCAGATATGTCCTACTATTGCCAACTAATTCAAGTTTGCTCGCTTGAATGTTTTTAAAAATAATATCAGTGCTAAGTTGTGTCGGAAACCATTGTTTGTCTTCGCCAATTCTTGCATATTGTTGTTGAATTTTAATACTCAGTCCTTTTTCATCTCTCGAAGGTGTTGCAATAACATTTTGAATAGCCCATCTGTCGGTGTGTATATACACTAAGCCTTCCAAACCGTCAAATTGAGTGTTTTTCAATGGTCTGAAAGAAATAATATAAATGCTGTCATTGCCGTCATAAAGAGTGTCTTTAAGCAAAAACAGATATTTTTCGCTTGAACCTTTGCTAATAGGATTTACATAGTTTTTGTCTGAAATACTGATAATGTCTTCATAAAAAGCAAATGATTGAATTTGGCTCATCAATAGCGTAAATATCGGATTGTGAAAACCTGCAACTTTGGTGTCAATAACATTTTCTTCCGCTAAGGATGGTCGAAGAAATTTGTTTTTTGTGATGCTTTCCATTAAAAAAATATATTGCTTGTCAAAAAAGCTAATAAGTTTTACATCAGACGAATCTATGTGCGAAGTGTCAGTTTTAAGAATTTCGGTATCGGCAGTAACATGAAATCTATTGTATGCAGTGTATGAAAAAGAGTTCAAAGAGTGCGGATTATTGGATTTGATGTTGTTTACTGCATTATTAATTATTCTGTGTGCCAGATTTTCGCCGGGCAATATAACAACCTCGGATAGTTCAATAACACTTCGTTTAAGTTTTATATTTAGCTGATGTTCGTTCCCGATTTCTATACTGCGACTTTCATACCCGACATAAGAAGTTTTGATGCTTGAAATTGGTTTGCTTGATGAAATTTGAAACTTGCCATCAAGGTCTGAAATTCCGCCTTCTTTACCATCATTGATAACAATGTTTACAAATGGTAATGGCTCACCAGTAACGGAATCAATAATAATTCCTTTGATGTTATATTGAGCAAATGCCGTAGAGTTAAAACTCAATATTGCAGTTAAAAAGAATATTATTAGGGAGTATGTTTTATTGAAAAAAAACCGTAACTTCATAATAGTTTAGTGTATTAACAAGTAAATAATATGTATTTTTGCCAAAATTAATCAATTCAAAATAAATAGGAACAAACATCGTTTATCAATTTGCATGAATTAGAATGAAACGCTTTTATAAACATATTTTTTTTATTTTTATTACTTTGTTTTTTGGCAATCTATCTTCGTTCGGACAGAAGCACGAAGTAGGTTTATTTGGCGGTGGTTCTTATTATATAGGAGATATTAATCCTAAATTGCACTTTGCTGATACAAAACTTTCTTTCGGCGGATTATACAGATATAATATTAATACTCATTGGTCTTTAAAGTTTAATGCTTACAGAGGAAAAATTGAGTCAAGTGATGAAAAAATAAAATTTTATAAAAATCGAAATTTAAGTT
>CAZKDV010000152.1:0-2756 GCA_964551645.1 uncultured Bacteroidales bacterium
TAGTTTGGATTACTGACTAAGCTGAGCTCGGCTACAGTAATCCCTGTGTTAATGCTTGCCCCAGTTAGCATTGAGTTTACTTCCTCTGCTCTTAGGGTATAAGGGGTCACAAATTTATTTGATCTTATGGAGCTCTCTGATACAACCCCGTTAGCGTAATACACCGTTTCAGCTAAAAGATTCTCGAAGCCCTGCTTTATAGTATTCTAGCCGCAGTAATATAATCAGGTACAACTGATTGCAAATTGGTTTCTATGTAAGCGTATAATAGAACCCGTCTGTTAATCAATTTATTAACATGAGATAATACACAAAAAACCAGGAGGTGTCTTATGTTATATAAAGAATGGGAAAAGCTAATTAAAGAGTTTGAAAAAAGCGGAAAAAGTCAGGCTCAGTGGTGCAGGGAAAAGAATTTAAAATTTAAAGCATTTAATTACCAGTATAGAAAATATAGAAGAGATAACCAAAATGAAGAAGAGATCGATAAACGAAACTGGATACCAGTAAAGTTTGAACCTATGATTACATCGAAACTTAACATAAGAATCGGTAAAGCTATAATTGAAATTGAGAACGGATATGACGAAAGACTTTTGATGAATATAGTCAAATCATTGGAGGCAATATGTTGAGTATAAGTGGAACAGAAAAAGTATATCTTGCCGTTGGAAGTACCGATATGAGACGCTCTATCGATGGATTGGCAGCAATAGTTCAGCAATGTTTTTCTCTCGACCCATTTTCATCGAGTCTTTTTGTTTTTTGCAATAAGAATAGGTCAATGATAAAAATATTACATTGGGAGCACAACGGATTTTGGCTCTACTTTCGCCGACTTGAAAAAGGTACATTTAAATGGCCTTCGGACAACTCTAAGGATACAATTCAGGTGGAAAGCAGAGAGCTTTATTGGTTATTAACCGGACTTTCAATTGATCAGAAACAAGCACACCGAAAAGTAGCTTCAAACGTAGTGATATAAAGAAATTTAATTGAAAAACATTTTGTTTTTCTATAGCATTTTTGATAAAAATTTGATATAATAAACACATGAAAAATACTATAAAACAAGCGGTTTCAGCCGAACAACTTCAAAAACAAAATTCTGAATTACAAGATAAAATAGCACTTTTGGAAAATGAAAAAGCGGAGCTTTTGGCTAAGCTTTTTTGGTTTGAGGAAAAATTTCGTCTTGAACAGCACAGACGCTATGGACGTTCAAGTGAACAGACTGTACCTGAACAACAAAGCCTTTTCAATGAAGCCGAGGCTTTAGACTCTTTAAAAACAAATGAACCTGAGCCAACGGTTGAAGAAATTACATATAAGAGAAAGAAAAAACAAAAAGGACATAGGGAGGAAATGCTTAAAGACCTTCCTGTAGAAGTTGTCGAGCACAAGCTACCTGAAGAAGAGCAAATTTGCGATGTTTGCGGTGGAGACATACACGAGATGAGTGTAGAGATCACAAGAGAAATAGAAATAATTCCTCCTAAAGTTAAGGTGATCGAACACAGGCGTTTAGTATATGCCTGTGGTGATTGTGAAAAAAGCGAAGAAACCACTCCAGTGATAACAGCTCAAATGCCTAAGCGTACACTTCCTGGCAGCATAGCTTCAGCAGCTACTATAGCTTATGTAATGATTCAAAAGTATTTGTTTGGAGTAACACTATACAGGCAAGAAACATACTGGAAGCAGATTGATATTGAAATATCACGCCAAACAATGGCAAACTGGCTGATTTTAGCTTCAACCAGATGGCTGTCGATAATATTTGAACGAATGCACCAGCTTCTATTGCGGAGAGACATAATACACGCGGACGAAACAGGATTGCAAGTTTTGCATGAACCTGGAAGATCTGCAAGTTCGGAGTCATATATGTGGCTTTACCGAACAGGCAGGGATGGACCTGCAATAGTACTATTTGAATATCAAACAACACGTGCCAGAAAGCACCCTCAAAAATTTTTGCAGGGTTTTAAAGGTTACCTTTGTACTGATGGTTATCAGTCATATGAAGGGCTACAGAATATAATTAATGTAGCTTGTCTTGCCCATGTCCGAAGAAAGTGGGACGAGGCTTTAAAGTCATTGCCAAAAGAGGTTAGAGATAAACCGTGCGTTGCAAAAGAAGGACTGCACTTTTGTAACAGACTTTATAGTATTGAGCATAAATTTGAAGCTTCAAGCTCAGAAGAAAGATATAAAGGAAGACTAGAAAAAAGCAAGCCTATATTAGATGAGTTTTATAAATGGCTTAAGTACCAAAGACCTCGGGTTACACCTAAGAGTACCACGGGCATGGCTATAAATTATTGCTTGAACCAATGGGATAAGCTTAGTAATTACTTACTTGATGGAAGGCTTTATTGCGATAATAACATTTCGGAACGGAGTATAAAAGGTTTTGTTATTTCACGCAAAAACTTTCTGTTTTGTAACACTCCAAGCGGAGCTACATCAAGTGCAATGATTTATAGTATTATTGAGACTTCCAAAGCAAATAATCTTAAGCCTTTTGAATACATGACTTATTTGCTGGAAACGCTTCCTAATGTAGATGTCAAAGATCAAAATGTGCTGGATTCAATAATGCCTTGGTCGAGTGATTTACCTGAATCCTGCAGACTTAATGATAAAATTATACAGCAAAAGGAGCAGTAGTTGTAGACGGGTTGTATTTTACGCTTACATAGTAATTTATCTTTAGTATACCATAAAAATGCCATCGCGTTAGCGATTTCGTT
>CAZKDV010000153.1:0-2677 GCA_964551645.1 uncultured Bacteroidales bacterium
CAAATTTTCTAACTTTAAGCATGTCTTCCTCGATAATAGGCAATAAAATTTCTTTATGCTTGCTCCATTCAACAATTACATCATGTGTGTACACCTCATCAGGCATTGACCAATAACACATAATAGTTTTGGCACTTGCAAATATTGGTAAAGCAGTAAGTTTATTAAAAAGCAATTGCGATTTTTCTATTTTTTCTTCATCAGAGTATTTGCTTTTTATCTCTTTAATTTTTTTACGAAATTCTTTTTTTTGTTGTATTATTTCGGTTTCTATCATGATTTTATCTTTTAGTCAAGTCGTGTAATGCCAAGGTGTTTAGCTAAAATTGTCATTGCTGTTTCAATAATTTTCATTTTAACTAAGATTTCATTTTGTTCATCAATATCTTGAGTTTCTTTTAATGTATCATTAAGTGTATTTTTTTCTTTTTCTAATCTTCTTAGTTTGTATAACAAAATGGTTTCTTCTATTTCTTTTTTCAATAAAAGTGGGGCATTTTCAGGTGTTTGAATATCGTATCCCAATTTTTCTTTCCAATTGATGCTTAATGTGTAAGGAGTTGAAATTAAATCAATTACATATTTTCTTGTTTCGTCATCAGAAATTTTAGAAACAAAGTCATCAATATCAGGAAATATCTCATTATCAATATTTTCTGCAAAATAATTGTAAATATATTGAGGTAAATCTTCTGATGGTGTAAATTCATCTTCTTGCAGAGAATTAACTATGAATTTTGGCGCATTTTCACTAACAACAACATTCTCTCCATCTTCGTCTTTCATATTTATTTTGATTTCATAATTTGAAAAATTTAGCAACAGACTAGCAATACGGTGTTCCAAATTTTCAGCGGCTTCATATTCATTAGTGTATGTTTGTTTGGGGTGAGCAATGCCTGTTTCTTCGCTCATTTCTTTAGCTTGAGCTTGTGGGATTCCACTTTTTGCAAAAAATCTTTGACGAATGAGCTTCGAAACCTCATGCAATAAAACTTGTTCTTGAATATTTAAAATTGTACTACATTCTTTCACATAAACTGTACGCATTATGCTATCTGGAATTAGGGAAATTGACAGAACAATATCCTTAATCATCTGTGCTTTTTTTATAGGGTCGTTATCGGCTTCTTCTTGTAAAATTTTTGTTTTAAAAGTGATAAAACTTATAGCTTCATTTTTAAAATAATCGTTTAAGTTTTTGCCTGCCGATT
Source organism: uncultured Bacteroidales bacterium (assembly GCA_964551645.1). Lineage (GTDB taxonomy): Bacteria > Bacteroidota > Bacteroidia > Bacteroidales > DTU049 > CAZKDV01. Next base: position 1,215 of record CAZKDV010000153.1, read on the forward strand.
TCAACGCAAACGAATCAGGGTCATCGCCTTCGGGCAACATCACTACTCTAACATTCATTCCTGCTTCTAACACCATGTCTATACCTCTGAACGAAGCTTTGATGCCTGCTTTGTCGCCATCAAAAATCATTGTAATATTAGGAGTATATCTTTGTATTAGGCGTATTTGTTCTTCGGTCAAACTTGTTCCAAGCGATGCAACTACATTTTCAACTCCTGCTTGCCATAGGGCTATAACATCAGTGTATCCTTCAACGAGAAGACATGTGTCGTGTTTTAGAATTGTATTTTTAGCAAAATTTAATCCGTATAAAACTTTACTTTTAATGTATATAAGTGTTTCTGGCGAATTGAGATATTTAGGACTTTTATCGCTTTGCGTCATTAATCTGCCACCAAAACCCAATACTCGTCCCGAAATACTATAAATCGGAAATGTTATTCTGCCTTTGAATCTATCAATCGGATTTGAACTATCAACTGCTAATCCGGCTTTTTTTAGGTCTTCGTGCTTATAACCCTGTGATATCGCATACGCAACAAATCCGTTTAAATCGTTTGGAGCATAACCTATCCCAAATTTGTTGATAGCAGCATCGGAGAAACTTCTTTTACGCAGATAAGGGATAGCAACCAGCTTGCCGTCTTCGCTTTCGTTTAGTTGTTTTACATAATACTTTTGGGCTAACTCATGTATTAAAAATAATAACTGCTCTTCATTAGCTTGTTCTTTTTCTTCTTCCGTTTCCGAATATTCTTCGCTTATTTCAATGCTATATTTGTTAGCTAAATAACGCAAAGCCTCGGGATAGGTGTAATGTTCATGCTCCATCAAAAAGTTGACAGAACTGCCGGCTGCACCACACCCAAAGCATTTATATATGTTTTTTGCAGGAGATACAGTAAAAGATGGAGTTTTTTCATTGTGAAAAGGACATAAACCTATATAATTAACTCCTCGTTTTTTGAGAGAAACAAAGTCATTAATTACTTCTTCAATCTTAGCAGTGTCTTGAATTAGTTTTATGTCTTCTTTTGAAATCATTTATTGATAATGAATTTTAGATTTTTTTATTTAAGCAAAAAAACATTTATCAAAAAACCAGTAGCAAATCCGGATACACTACCCAAAGCCGCCGACCTCAGACTTGTTCTTTTTACTCCGTATTCAAAACCCTTGATAAAATAATAATCATCTGCTCTATTTAATGGGAAATGCTTGTTTTTTGTTACATCTGGCTTAAATGCTCCGACAAGTCCGGGAAACAATATCGGTGGGATAGGGGTAATGGCAGTCGGGAGAAACATGCCGGAAGAAGCACCCACAGCAAATCCTGTTACAAATATCGGATAGTTACGATAGTTGCGTTTTGAAGTTATAAAACCATCAAGAAATTCAAGCATATTATCGTATAAAATATCAGTACCATCTTCATTTTGCAAATAAGTTATAATTTGAATGC
>CAZKDV010000154.1:0-2558 GCA_964551645.1 uncultured Bacteroidales bacterium
GCAAATGGTAAAAAAACCGGTTTAATTATAGTACACCTATACAGACCATTTTCACCAAAGTATTTCTTCAATGTTTTCCCAAAATCTGTAAAACGCATTGCTGTTCTTGATAGGACAAAAGAACCGGGAGCAGGTGGAGAACCGCTATATCTTGATATAAAAAACCTATTCTATGATTTGCCAAATGCACCAATGATTATTGGTGGAAGATATGGTTTAAGTTCAAAAGACACTACTCCAACACAAATAATAGGAGTATTTAACAATTTAGCATCAAATAATCCAAAAAACAATTTTACGGTTGGTATCAATGATGATGTTACGCATTTATCAATTGAACTTCCTGAAGAAGTAAATATCTTACACAATAGTATTTATTCAGCTAAATTCTATGGTTTAGGTTCTGATGGTACAGTTGGTGCAAATAAAAACTCAATTAAAATTATTGGAGAAAACACTCAAAAATATTGTCAAGCATATTTTGCTTATGACTCTAAAAAATCTGGAGGTTTCACAACTTCTCACTTAAGATTTGGAGATGTTCCAATTCGCGCACCTTATCTTGTTAATGCTCCCGATTTTGTTGCATGCCATAATCCTTCGTATATATACAAATATGATATGTTAAAAGGTTTGAAGAAAAATGGTGTATTTTTATTAAACACAATTTGGGATGTTGAGGAAACTAAAGAAAAACTTCCAAATAAAATTAAAAGACACCTTGCAAAAAATAATATTCGTTTTTATGTTATCAATGCAACAGCTATAGCAGAAGAACTTGGCTTAGGTGGTAGAATCAATACAATTATGCAGTCATCATTTTTTAAAATTGCCGAAATTATTCCTTATGAAAAAGCAGTTTTAGAAATGAAAAAAGCTATTGAGCATGATTTTAGAAGAAAAGGAGAAGCAGTTGTAAACATGAATAACTCTGCCGTTGATAAGGGTTCAGAAGTAATTGAAATTCAAATTCCAGCAGACTGGGCAAATCTACCTGATGAAGCACTACCTATTCCAGAAGGTATGCCTGATTTCATTAAAAATGTTGCCCATGTAATTAATAGCCAAGAAGGAGATTCTCTTCCAGTTTCAACATTTATTGGACGCGAAGATGGCACTTTCCCTCATGGAACAACTAAGTATGAAAAACGAGGTATCGCAATTAATGTTCCTGAATGGATAGCAGATAATTGTATTCAATGTAACCAATGTTCTTATGTATGTCCTCACGCTGCAATTAGACCATTTTTATTAACTGACGAAGAACTTGCAAAAGCTCCAGAAGGAGTGAAAACAGTTAAAGGAATTGGTGGATTTAAAGAATATAATTTCCGTATTCAAGTAAGTGTATTAGATTGTACAGGTTGTGGAAACTGTGCCGACATTTGTCCTGCAAAAACCAAAGCTTTAGTAATGAAACCATTAGAAACTCAAATTGAAGAAAAAGATAAATTCACTTATCTTGACGAAGTTGTTGGCTACAAAGATACAGTTGCAGATAAATACAGATCAGTTAAAAATAGCCAATTTGCACAACCATTATTTGAGTTTTCAGGTGCATGTGGTGGCTGTGGTGAGACACCTTATATTAAAAACATTACACAATTGTTTGGAGAAAGAATGATTGTTGCTAATGCAACCGGTTGTTCTTCTATTTATGGTGGCTCTGCTCCATCAACTCCTTATACAGCAAACTACAAGTCTTGTAAGGGCGTTGCTTGGGCAAATTCATTATTTGAAGATAATGCTGAATATGGTTTTGGAATGGTAACCGGCATCAACAAAATGCGCACTCGTTTGGCTACAAGAATGCAAGAAGCAATACAAGCAAATAAAGTTTCTGAAGGACTTAAAGCAAATATGGAAGCATGGCTTGCACAAATGAACAATGGCATTGAATCTGAAAAAGCAAGTAGTGATTTGATTGTAGCTTTAAAAAATGAAAATACTGATTTTGCTAAAGAATTATTAATGCTTGAGCAATATTTTGTAAAAAAATCAGTATGGATTATTGGAGGTGACGGCTGGGCTTATGACATTGGATACGGTGGTTTAGACCATGTTATAGCTTCGGGTGAAGATGTGAACATTTTAGTTTTAGATACAGAAGTATATTCAAATACTGGCGGTCAAGCTTCAAAATCAACTCCAGCAGGTGCAGTTGCAAAATTTGCTGCTTCAGGAAAACGCATTCGCAAAAAAGATTTAGGAATGATGGCTATATCTTATGGATATGCTTATGTTGCACAAGTTGCACTCGGTTCAAGTCAAAGTCAGTTTTTCAATGCAATTAAAGAAGCTGAGGCATATCGTGGACCTTCAATAATCATTGCTTATGCCCCATGTATTAATCATGGTATCAGCGAAGGCATGGGAAGAACGCAACATCAAGAAAAATTTGCTGTTGAGTCTGGCTATTGGACCAACTACAGATATAATCCATTACTTGAGCAAGAAGGCAAAAATCCGTTTACCTTAGACTCAAAAGAACCCGATTGGAACTTATTCCAAAAGTTTATTAATTCAGAAGTTAGATACACTTCATTGAAAAAATCATT
>CAZKDV010000155.1:0-2518 GCA_964551645.1 uncultured Bacteroidales bacterium
GCAAGCACTGTTTTAATAATTTCACGACTGTTTTCTACGCTCGTATGTGGTTGCCAACCCGATATTGGACCAACATTTGGATTTTGGGCATACTTGTATAGCGATTCGGCATCACTTTCTTGCCATGCTCTTAAAATCAGACGCTCTGTTTGTAATTCCATTAATTTATCAATTAATAAATTAAAAATAAATTTAACCTAAATGCTTAACGGATAGTATCATTACGCTTTTTCAAAGCGTCCCAGCCTTGTGCTTTAATCTCAATTGCTTGTCCTTGCTCGCTAATAATATATTTTCCAATATCTTCGGAAGTTATGTGTCCAATTATTGTAATTCCGGGAATATTTTTTACAACTTCATATTGCTCAATGTCAACTGTAAATAATAGTTCGTAGTCTTCACCACCATTGAGTGCAAAAATTAGTGGTACGATTGAAAATTCTTCTGCTACATCGTAAGTTTGAATATCAATAGGAATTTTATCTTCAAATATTTTACATCCTTTAGCAGATTGTTTACAAATGTGTAGTAATTCAGAGGCAAGTCCATCAGAAATATCAATCATTGAAGTAGGTTTTACTCCTTTTTCTTTTAATGTTTCAATAATTTTTTTTCCTGCTTCTGGTTTTAATTGTCTTTCAAGCACATATTCATAAGTCTGAATGTCAGGTTGGTATTGAGGGTTTGCCAAAAATGTTTGTTCTTCTCTTTGCAATATTAGTAAACCGGCATAAGCTGCGCCCAAATTTCCACTTACACAAATAAGATCATTCTCTTTTGCACCATTTCTATATACAACATCTTCTTTATTTGCAGAGCCAACAACTGTTACAGATATTTGCATTCCGCTTGGTGTTGAAGTGGTATCTCCTCCAACAAAATCAACTCCGTATTGCTTGCATGCAAGTATAATTCCGCTATATAACTCTTCAATTGCTTCCAAAGTGTATTTTGCTGAAATAGCTAATCCAACTACAATTTGATGTGGAGTACCATTCATGGCATAAATATCAGAAAAGTTTACAATAGCTGCTTTATATCCGAGATGTTTTAATGGAGTATAAGTAGGATTGAAGTGTACTCCCTCTATAAGCATATCACACGAGATAAGACTAAGCCTATCATTTTCATATTGAAAAACTGCTGCATCATCTCCAACTCCTTTGATTGTTGAAGGATTTTGAATTGTAATATGTTTTGTCAAATGATCAATTAATCCAAATTCTCCAAGTTCGGAAATATGTGTTAATTTTTGCTCGTTTTTTTTCATAAAACAGAAGAAAATATCATTAGTTTAAATAATACCATACTTGGCAAAAGTACTCATATTTTAGCTTTATTAGCTTATTTTTTATTTACTATCATACAGTTGGAAATAACTTTATCTGAAAACAACTTTCCTTGAGTTGTTAATCGGTAAATAGGGTATTCAAATATCATATTGCCAAGTAAAATTTCTTTTTGAAAGGCTTGCTCACTTATTTGTTTAGATGTTGAGCCAAATTTATTTTCAAGTTTTTCAATGTTTATTCCTTCAGATGTTCTTAATCTTTGCATTAGAAATTCATTATACAAGTCAGTTTTATTCAATATTTCAAAATCAAAATTGGGTTTGTTGTTATTAATTCCTTCAATATATTTAGAAACATAAGGAGTGTTCCATTGTCTTTTATTGTTAATGAATGAATGTGCTCCTGTTCCTAAACCTAAATATGGTATATGTTTCCAATATGCTGAGTTGTGCTTTGATTGAAAATTAGATTTGGCATAGTTTGATATTTCATAGTGTTCATATCCTAAGGCTTGTAATGCGTTTATATACTCAACAAATTGCTTTGCAACAAACTCATCATTAGGTGCTGCTATATTTCCTTTTTTTATGTTTGTTGATAGTATTGTATCGGCTTCAATAGTAAGTATATATGCAGAGATATGAGCAATGTCTAATGTTTGAATTTTTTCTATCTGAAATTGAATGTTTTCACTATATTGAGGCGGAAGTCCATAAATAATATCTATACTAATATTATCAAAATCAGCATCTTTTGCTATCAAAACAGATTTGTATGATGTTTCAGCATCATGTATTCTGTGTAAATATTGTAACTCTTTATTACTAAACGACTGTGTTCCTATGCTAATTCTGTTAAATCCTAAATTTTTAATATTGTGCAAGTATTCCGAATTAATATTATCGGGGTTCATTTCGATTGTAATTTCAGCAGAAGGAGAAATTGAAAAGTATTTATGTAAATGCTCAATTATCAGTCCTAATTGAGTGTGACTAAGAAGTGATGGTGTTCCGCCACCAAAATATATTGTATTGATTGTAGTTTGATTGTCAAAAAATAATTTTTGATTTTTTATTTCTATTAGCAAGGCATCAACATATTCGTGTATGTATTTTGTAGATGTAGTAGAAGCAAAGTCGCAATAATGGCACTTTTGTTTACAAAACGGAATGTGAATGTATATACCTGACATTTTATATTGAATAGTTATTACAAATATATTGCAT
>CAZKDV010000156.1:0-2515 GCA_964551645.1 uncultured Bacteroidales bacterium
TATTGAGCGTAAGTAAAACAGTTGATAATTATAAGGTTAATCAATGATGGAAAAGAATAAAAAAATAATAATTGCAGGTGGTGGAACAGGTGGACATGTGTTTCCTGCAATAGCTATAGCTAAAGCAATAATAAAAATTATGCCTTCAGCAGATATTCTTTTTGTCGGTGCGATAGGAAAAATGGAGATGGACAAAGTGCCTTTAGCTGGTTTTAAAATAGTAGGTTTACCAATTGCTGGTTTTCAAAGAAAAAATTTAGTTAAAAATATAAACTTACCATTTAAGATATTAAGAAGTTTTTTTAAAGCACGAAGATTAGTAAAAAATTTCAAACCAGATGTTGTTGTTGGTGTTGGAGGATATGCGTCAGCTCCTATTGTATTTGTATCTAACCTTTTCAAAGTGCCAGTTTTATTGCAAGAGCAAAATGCAATGCCCGGTTTAACAAATAGGCTACTAGCAAAAAAAGCAAATAAAATTTGTGTAGCCTATAATGAAATGGACAATTTTTTTCCTAAAGAAAAAATAATATTAACCGGAAATCCTGTCAGACCAGAAATTAAAAAATTAAATGTTGGTAGAGATATAGCTTTAAGATTTTTTAATTTAGAGGTAGATAAAAAAATTGTATTGGTTATTGGTGGTAGTTTGGGTGCGTATTCTATTAATACTGCTTTGCTGAAATCACTTTTGAAATTCGATGCTCAAAAAGTACAGTTTATATGGCAAACAGGAATTAGCTTTTCTGAACAAGCTATGCAATATATTGAAGAAAAAAATATTACAAACTGTAAAGTTTTTAAGTTTATTGAGAAAATGGATTACGCTTATACTGTTGCTGATGTTATTGTGTCTCGTTCGGGTGCTATTTCAATATCGGAGCTATGCTTGGTTAAAAAACCGGTAATTTTAGTTCCATCGCCTAATGTTACTGATGATCATCAAAAAAAAAATGCTTTAGCCTTGGCAATTAAAAATGCGGCATTGATGATTGAAGATGAAAATTTGGAAAATAGTCTTTATGAAGTAGTATCCGGTTTGGTTAACGATGAGTTAAAACAATTGCAACTAAAAACAGAAATTGCTAAAATAGGAACTGAAAATGCAGATGAAGATATTGCTAAAGAGGTAATTAATTTGTTAAATAAATACTAATGAAAGAGTATAGAAAAGTGTTTTTTATTGGTATTGGAGGCATAGGAATGAGTGCTTTAGCTCGTCATTTTCTATTTACCGGAGCAATTGTATTTGGATATGATAGAGAAAGAACCGAACTAACAAGGGAATTAGAAGCAGAAGGAGTAATAATACAGTATGATACTAATACAAAATCCTTACCTATTGATGTTGATTTAGTTGTATATACACCTGCTGTACCTATTGATAATCCAATTTATATGTGGTTTTCTTATAAATCAGTACCATTGATTAAAAGAGCACAACTATTAGCACAAATTGCAGAGCAATATAAGCTAATTGCAGTAGCAGGTACGCATGGAAAAACAACCACAACAACAGGGATTACGCATATTTTGTCTAAAACAAATAAAGGATTAATTGCTTTTGTAGGTGGTATAATGAAGAACTTTAACTCAAACTATGTTTTGACAAATAATCCTTCGTATTGCATAGTGGAAGCTGATGAGTTTGACCGTTCATTCTTACAATTGTTTCCTGATATTACTATAATTACATCAATTGAAGCAGATCATCTAAATATTTATAATAATTATGAAAGCGTTGAAAGTGCTTTTAAGCAGTTTGCTGCTCAGACAAAAGAAAATGGACTTTTAATTCTGCATGAAAGTGTGAAAGATATTGTTATTAGCAACAATATAAATGTTATTGTATATGGCAAAAAAGCTGATGCAAATGTCCAAATTTACAAAGCAGTTCAAACTCCAAAGGGATATTATGTAGATATTAGATATAAAGACAGATTGTTTAAAGACATTTTTATTCCTGTTTGGGGACAGCATAATTTAGAGAATATCATAGTTGCAATGATTGTAGCTATTGAATTAGGCGTGTCTGTTGAAGATTTTTGTAAAGCAGTATTATCATTTACAGGAGTAAGAAGAAGATTTGACATTAGAGTAAATCTGCCAAATGTTGTTTATATTGACGATTATGCACATCATCCAAAGGAGATTGGGGCTTGCATTGCAGCTGTGAGAGAGTGTTTTAGTAATAGAAAAATTACGGGAATATTTCAGCCACATCTTTATAGTCGAACAAAAGATTTTGTTGGTGAATTTGCTGAAGTTTTAGGCAAACTTGACCATATTGTGCTAACTGATATTTATCCCGCAAGAGAAGAACCAATAGAAGGTGTTAATGCTGAGTTTTTGTTGCAAAAAATTAAACATGAAAATAAGGTTGTTGTGAGTAAAGAAAATTTAGTTGAGTATGTTAAATCGCTTGAAAGCATAGAATTGTTATTAACTATGGGAGCTGGAGATATAGGTGCTTTAGTTCCTCAATTTGAACAATTATTTAAGAATTAAAATTTAT
>CAZKDV010000157.1:0-2483 GCA_964551645.1 uncultured Bacteroidales bacterium
TTGAATGCCTTGTCAAAATGGGTCCTTTGTTTTCTCATATTACACAAAAATAAGCGTTTATGCTTAACTCTGTGTCCCGGCTAAGTTAGTAATTCCACTCAAATAAACTTGACAATTTTAAATTAGCGTTTTCCTTGTCATGATCATCTTACAAACAAGTAAGAAATATGTGAGCTTTATCTATATATAATTGAAGCGGACAATCTTAATATAACAATCTTTATTTTGTAGTAAATAAATTTTAATACTGAAACCCTTTTAATTTTATTTATTTGCTTAAATAATGCAATATATAATTTAATTTTCTCAAAAGGGTGTATAAGCTTTTTCAAAAAATACTTAATATTGATATCCCTTGCACCTATTACGTTATTAGCATGCTGTCGATATAACACTGTTGGTTCGTCAAGCTTCAATAATTTACCATAATTTGCAGCAACAGACTGTGCTGTCAACATATCATGCATCGTGCAATAAGGAATATTTTTTTTAGAGACATCCTTCGCTTTTTGGTTTATTAAGATAGTACAACCATTAACGCTATTGCAAAAAACCAACTCTTCGAATTTAATACAATTAGGAAGCAGTTTTGAATATTTCCAAAATGAATTATTTATTATTTCTATATTTTCGTTCACAACCTTCATATCGGAATAAACCAAAAGTGGAATTTCGTTTCCAAATTTATCAATTGCTTCCTGCATTAAATTTAGGCTTAATTCAATTTTATTTGGCAACCAGACATCATCATGATCTGAAAACAAATAATAATCAGCATCGACATCATATAATAGGCTTAAAAAATTATGATAAGCTTTTAAACCGTTATTGCCATTTACAATATGAATTATTTTATTTGGGTATTTAAGCACATAATCCTCTATTAAATCCTGTGTCCCATCTGTAGAACCATCATCTCTAACATATAAAGTCCAATCTTTATATGTCTGATTTAAAATTGACGCAATCTGCTCACCTAAGTAGCGTTTAGAATTATATGTAGCCAAAAGTATTGCAATCTTCATCTTGGAGAATTGATGATTTTTTTGGGGAAAAATTTTGTTAATATATAAGCAACAAAAATGTAAAATAACATAGTTATTTGTGTAAACCGAGGATAATGAATAAAATATAATACTCCTATTAATAGAACATCATAAAGCGTAATATATGCAATGGTTAAAGTGAAGCTGTTCTTTTTCTTTTTATTGAACACTATGCTTAAAAAAAGAAACCAAAAAACTCCAAAAATTAACGTTTGCGAAAATCCTGCTCTTTTTATAAAACCTCCAACGAAAGTTGAAAATGTATTTAATGCAAAATCTGTTGACACTTCTGATATTCCAGATGTAGTTTCATTGCCTACAATCAATGAAAAAATTGATAACAAACCAGACGTATTTTTTACACCAAAAGCCTCATATACATATGAAAAATGATAAAAAGGTTGTCCAGCATAATCGAGAATACTGAATAATGGTCCGTAGGAAGAATCTTGGAATCTATCTATTGATATAGCTCTAAAAACCACAAACATTACTATAATGCCAACAAGTATTATTTTCCAAAATACTTTATGTTCTTTGTACGATACGTAATTTCTAAACAATATGAAATTAAAACCGAAATATAGCATCCACCTTACAAAGCCCTCTCGACCAGATATAGACAAATTCTGCACGACTAATGCAAGACTTGAAATAAACAGTAGCATACCAAGTTTTGAATACCCTTTATAAAAATAAAAATAAAAGAACATTGTCACTGACAAAAAACATGTCTGCGGCCCGAATGAAAAAAAATAACCAACAAAACCAAATCTTGTTATATAGCCACCATCGATATCTCCAGTTAAGTAAGCTGTACGTGCCAAATCGTAATTGCCAAAAGCAATTATATTAACGACATCAAAAGCCGACACATATATTGCTAACAATGAAGGGACAATAAGACACCACGCAAAATAAATAAGTCCTTTATCCGAAATAGGTAATGAGTCAAAATTAAGTCTTTTAGAGAAATTCACAAAAGGAAATAAAAAAAGAAATAATAATAACAGATGTACGAATACAGATTCAATATTTATTCGTTCAGGAAATTGGATTTTATCAGAATAAAAATAATATATAACAGCAAAACATGTAACACAAATTATATATATCAATAATAAATAACATCCAATATCAAATTTTCTCTGCTTCTTCATTAAAATAAGAAGCGCAAAAATAAAACAAAATATATAAATAAATGGCATATGATTTAACTAATACATTAAAATTGAGGGCGAGCATATATGCCCGTAACCTCTCTGATAATTCTTTTCCATGCTCTTCTAGTATAAATAAAATAATATGAGAGTGGAATTTTGAAAGATTTTACAGAAGAATTAATGCATCGATTATATGCATTTAGGTATTTTTGTTGCCGTAGCTCCAATGTTCCAATTTTTCTTTCTATTGAATCTCTGCCAGCTTCACCAATTT
>CAZKDV010000158.1:0-2411 GCA_964551645.1 uncultured Bacteroidales bacterium
ACCGAAAGTTCATTGCTTCATAACCGCCTACTTTTCATATACTAACCGTTAGCGGCAATTGGGCAAGACACAGAACTAAACATTGATAAAGTCAAAAACAAGATGAAAAAAACACTGATTATTCTATTGATTTCACTTTTATCTACAAATGCTTTCACACAACAAAAAATGATTAGTGGATATATAAACAATAAAACAACAGAAAAAATTCTAATTGGAACAACAATTTACAATTTAACATCAAAATTGGGAATTACTACAAACCAATATGGATATTATTCTTTTCCTCTTGACAAATTACCTACCGAGATTGAAGTTTCATATATTGGATATCAACCACAAAGAATAGTGATTAACAATTCAACTTCGACAGAATTGAATATTAAATTAGCTCAACTAGACCTTAAATTGGATGAAGTAGTTGTTGTTGGTAAAGGGGTTGATAATCCAATAAACACTAATATTTCAAATATTGATATTCTTACACCTAAAGAAATTGAAATTGCACCAATTGCTTTTGGAGAAACCGATGTTATAAAAGTATTACAGCTAAAAGCTGGTGTAACAACATTGGGCGAAGGCTCTTCGGGGATGTTCGTTCAAGGTGGAAATACAGACCAAAACCTAATGTTGATAGACGATGCCCCTGTTTACAATCCATCCCACTTATTTGGCTTGGTATCGGTTTTTAATCCCGATGCTATTAAAAATGTTGAGTTTTATAAAGGTGCAATTCCTGCACAATTTGGAGGTAGACTATCGTCTGTAATAAACAGTCAGATGAACGATGGAGACAAACATACACATCGTTTGTCTGGTGGGATTGGCACTTTAACATCTCGCTTGGCAATCGACGGGCCAATTAAAAAAGATACTGCTTCATATTTGTTTGCTGTACGGCGCAGTATAAGAGACTTATTCCAAAACCCTGAAAATGAAGGAGTGTATTATGTACCCCAGTTTTATGATATCAATGCCAAGATTAATTGGAACATTAATAATAAAAACCGCCTGTTTTTTTCTCTCTACAATGGAAACGACAAAATTAAGTCCGATAACGATTACCTGAATAACTGGGGAAATACAACAGTAACATTACGTTGGAACAGTATTCTATCGCAAAAACTATTTATGAATTTCTCGACAATATATAGCGACTATAAAAACAATATGGATTTTGTGAATGAAAACAAAAATTATAGTTGGCTAACAGGTGTTGAAGATATTTTTGCAAAGTTGAATTTAACATGGTATATCTCAAAATCTAATAAAATTAATTTCGGGACAGAATCTATTTATCACAAATACAAACCTGGCGAAAATGGGATAGCTGAACAAAGCATGTTCAGGGTAAATGCTATAGAGAACTCCGCCTATATTCTTAATGATTATAATTTGACAAATTGGTTCGGGCTAAATTATGGAATCAGATACACTATATTCCAAAATACAGGGAAAGCTGAATGGTACACTTATTCGGGCTACACACCAACAGGAAGTAAAACAAACAAAAATGGAGTTTATAATACATACCGTTCGTTTGAACCTCGGGTAACAATGAATTTAAGACCTACTTCACATCAAGTTTTGAAGTTATCGTACGCTCGAACATCTCAATTTTCTCAGGTATTGCAAAATAGTCTCTTTTCATATACATCTATTCAAACATGGATGCCTGCCAATGAGAATATAAAACCACTTAATGCCGATATTTTTTCGGCAAGCTATTTCTTTCAACCAAATACAGAATTAAGCCTGTCGGCAGAAGGATACTACAAAAAGATGCATAGCATCTGTGATTATATTGAAAGGGCACAGTTAATAAATTATCCCTATATAGAATCTCAGATACGGACTGGAAACGGGACTGCTTATGGAATAACATTTCAGACTAAATACAAAAGAACAAAAATAGACATAGATGCTTCTTACACTTATTCAAGGGTATCTTATAAAATTGATGGTATTAACAATGGTAAGGAATACCCTGCTTTGCATGATATTCCGCATGATTTTAAAATGACAGCCATATACAAACCAGTAAAACGCCTTGGAATTAGTGCTTTTTTTAATATTCATTCCGGCTTTGTCCTTACCCTGCCGATGGGTTATGCCAATGGTCAATATTTATATACATCACGCAACAGTGGACGTTTTCCTGTATACCACAGATTAGATTTATCGGTCTTTTGGTATCCAAAAGAAAATGATAAAAGATGGAAGGGCACATGGTCAGCTGGTGTTTATAATGCTTATAACAAACTAAATCCAATTGGGGTGAATTTTGCTGATGGATACAAAGAAACCGTTTATGTTTACACCCTTTATCGCATGATACCCTTTATTTCGTATAACTTTAATTTTTAACCTCAATGAGAAAAACAGCAATCATATTTATTTTCTTTATCAAA
>CAZKDV010000159.1:0-2399 GCA_964551645.1 uncultured Bacteroidales bacterium
TTGTTTATTTTCATAATGTTTGTTTTTAGTGTAACGCTATGTTAGGACGAGACAAAGCAATAAAAAAAGAGACTGAATTTCAGTCTCTTTCTTTTATTTGGTGGGTGGCTAATGGGACTCGAACCCACGACCCTCAGAACCACAATCTGATGCTCTAACCAACTGAGCTATAACCACCAGAAAATACATTGCAAAATTACATATTATTTTTAAATAATAAAAAAAATTATGCTTCCCCAATAGGACCAGTAATATTATATGGTGGCATCATTTGCCCTTGATCTGATCCTTTTATATCTCCAAAGTTTTGCTCAAATTTTCCAATATTATCCTTCAAAGCATTCATCAATCTCTTTGCATGTTGAGGTGTCAATATTATTCTTTGCTTAACTTTTGCCTTAGGAACTCCAGGCATAACATTTATAAAATCCAAAATAAACTCTGAATGTGAATGAGTAATAATTGCCAAATTACAATATACTCCATCAGCAATTTCTTCTGGCAACTCAATGTTAATTTTTTGTTCCTTATTCTGTTCTGACATAATTTTTTATTTTTTATTTATTCTTCTTTAGATGCTTGTAGTTTAGCAAATTCTTCTTTAGAACCAACTTTCAAATCTTCATATTCACGCAAGCCAGTTCCAGCAGGGATTAAATGTCCTACAATAACATTCTCTTTTAATCCGATTAAATAATCTCGTTTGCCTGAAATAGCCGCATCAGCCAATACTTTTGTAGTTTCTTGGAATGAAGCAGCAGAAATAAAACTAGTTGTATGCAAAGAAGCTCTTGTAATACCTTGAAGTACTTGTCTCGCTGTTGCAGGTTTTGCATCTCTTACTTGAACTAATTTCATATCTTTTCTCTTCAATTGCGAATTTTCATCTCTTAATTTCCTAGCAGTAATTGGTTGTCCAGGTTTTAAGTGAACTGAATCTCCTTCATCAACAACAATTTTCAAGTCAAATACTCTATCATTTTCAGTTGCAAATTCAATTTTATTAACTAATTCTCCTTCTAAAAATATAGTATCACCCGAATCTTCGATTTGAACTTTACGCATCATCTGCCTAACAATTACCTCAAAATGCTTATCATTAATTTTCACTCCTTGGAGACGATAAACTTCTTGAATTTCATTTACAAGATATTCTTGTACAATTGTAGGCCCTTTGATTTCAAGTATTCTTGATGGAGAAATAACGCCTTCCGACAAAGATGCTCCTGCTTTAACAAAGTCATTTTCTTGTGCTAAAATCTGTTTTGAAACAGGAATTAAGTAACTCTGTTTTTCTCCTGTTTTTGATGTAATAGTAATTTCACGGCTTCCACGCTTTAATTTTGTTCCGATACTTACTACTCCATCAATAGCACTTACAGTTGCTGTATCTGACGGATTTCTTGCTTCAAATAGCTCAGTAACACGAGGCAAACCACCAGTAATATCGCTTGATTTTCCAATAGTTCTTGGAATTTTCACTAGTACCTTTCCCGCTTTAACTTGCGTACCATCTTGAATATTAAGTATTGCTCCAATAGGTAAGTCGTATGACTTCAATGTTACTCCATCTTTAGAAACAATATTAATTATTGGATTTTTAACTTTTTGTCTTGATTCAACAATTGTTTTATCCCTATGCCCTGTTTGCTCGTCAGCTTCTTCTCTATATGTAACGCCCTCTATAATATTTTCATAAGCAACCATTCCACTCACTTCAGACAAAATCACTGCATTATACGGATCCCATTCACAAATCAATGTCCCTTGTTCAACAAAATCTCCATTTTTAAAATAAAGCTGCGAGCCATAAGGTATATGGGCCGAAGTTAAGAAAGCACCAGTATTTGCATCATTAATTCTCATTTCAGCAGAACGCCCCATTACAATATAAAAAGACTTTCCGTTTTCTTTGTAATTAACATACCTCAATTCGTCAAACTCAAGAACTCCAGAATATTTAGCATAAATATTATTAGTAATAGTAACATTTGATGCAGTACCACCCACATGAAATGTTCTAAGTGTTAATTGCGTACCTGGTTCACCAATAGACTGAGCAGCAATTACACCAACAGCTTCACCTTTTTGAACCATATTTCCAGTAGAAAGATTCCGTCCATAACATTTAGCACAAACACCTTGTAAAGATTCACATGTTAATACTGAACGAATATCAACTGTTTCAATTGGAGAATTTTCAATAGCTTTACAAATATCCTCCGTAAGCTCTTCGCCTGCATTAACAATCAGTTCTCCTGTACTAGGATTATAAATATCATGTAAAGATGTTCTACCTAACATTCTTTCATATAGTGTCTCAACAATCTCATCATTTTTTTTAAGTGAAGTAACGGATAAGCCTCTTAATGTACCACAATCTTCCTCATTAATAATTA
>CAZKDV010000160.1:0-2399 GCA_964551645.1 uncultured Bacteroidales bacterium
TTATTATGCTCGCTATCTGTAAAGCTCCAATAGCGCGTAATGTAATCATTAGAAGTGCCATCGCTTGGGTGCTGCATATCTCTAACTCTCACACCAATGATTCTATAAGCAGGTGTTGCAGAAGTTTGAGTGAATGCAAGAGAAACAGGTGAATAATCAGGATTGTCTGTCAAGTCTCCAATTGGAAAAACATAGACAGTTGATGTTGCAATATTTGCAGGAATACTTCTTCTTAAATAGCCATCACCATCTGCAACCACCATAGCACTAATACTACTTCCGCTTGAAATAGCATTTGTTAAAGTTGATAGTATGGTTAAGTTATTATCACCAAGTACCAATTTTCCGCTACTCAATGTTAAGGCAACTGTTGATGGAGAATATAGAGTCAAATCATGATTTAAAGTAATTGAGTTTGCAGCTGCTACTCCAATAGTTAAAGCATTAAGCTCTGTAATGCTTGCAGGAATATATAAATCGGGCTTGATGCCTGTAGCATTAATTATTAAGTTTGAATACTTATTAGACAATAAATTATTGCTAGCCAAAGGATAAATTTCGGTGCCATTGATTGTTAGAGTATTCAAGTTGTTCTCACTACCACTAAAGTCATATTTACCGCCATCAATATCTAGGGTCAGTGTAACAACTACATTTTGTGAAGTTCCTGCAGCGTTTTGTTGTGATACGCCTTTTGAATTTGAAATGGTCAAATTATTACAAGTTGTTAAGCCACTACCCGTAATTTGCGCTTCGTACCATTTATAAACATAATTTGCAGTTGTTCCATAAGTTCGGGTTGTTTGGGTTTGTATATTCCCAACTGCACCATCAGCAACCAAAGCAATTCCTTGAGGATGTCCAATTCCTAATGTTGTTGTAACCGCAGCAGTATTAGCAAACGTAGTATTTAAGCCACCTGAAATAATATTACTTCCGAGCCACAAAGTTCCATTATTAGTAAATGTTCGTGTTCCACTAGGAGGAATTCCTAAATCAATATTTGATAATAGTGTAAGTTCTGCATTTAGTGCAACATTCATATTCATCAAGCCAAGAGCATCAAAAGTGCCGGACTCACAATAAAATGTTCTATCTGGACCAACTACAAAATTCCATGCTTGAGTACCACTTGCAGTCCCTAAAACCGGATACAATCTTCCTGTTCCAATTTGAGAAAAATCACCTTTTAAATTAACTATTGTAACATTTGCACCTGTATATCCATTCAAACCTACAGTACCTCCATTAAGTATAAAGTTTCCGTTCATATTTAATGTTGATGTAGATGATGCGAAAACTAATTGCCCTGTTCCTGTTGACTCGATTGTAAGATTACCATTAAAAGTAGTAGTTGTAAAACCAAGATTTAAATTACTTTCTTGATCTTCACAATTATAAATAAAGTTCCCTAAAGTAACTGAACCTAAAGCTGTTGGATTTGTATTGACCAAGCCTGTTATTAATAAGGTTGAAGTTGCATCCCATGTTGAAATTGGAATTAAACCACCATCTTGTCTGTGCTCATAAGACGAAGAAGCCATAAAGTTGGTTGTAGTTGCTGAACTTCTATAAATTTGTCCTTGGTTGATGATACTTCCATAAACATTAATCCTAGCGTTATTACCAAGTAAATCCAAGTCATACCCTACATCATCAAGTATAGTCATTGTTTTATTTGCCAATATATTCAAAGTAGTGTTAGAGGTATTATCTAACACCATTTGATCAACTTCAACATCTATATCCAAATTAATTTCATTACCATTCCAAATCCTAATAAGTATTGAATTATCAGCTGTAGGATATTCAGTTGCCGGAATTGGAGCTGGATTGATAAAATTGACATCGGTAGATATTTCCCATGTTGAAAGATCACTCCAATCACCATCTTTTATACTTCGGTATGCATATTGAACTTTGGTATATCTACCAGTAAAATCTCTATTATGTAGAGGTGTAGTTTGTGTAAGTGTTCCAATACTCGGAAAATACAAAATATCATCACTAATATCAACAATTGAAGGTATAGCTGTCCAATCAGAACCATCATAATAATTTGCCAACATTGTGGACTCATCGCCAATCACATCAGATTGCGAATAATGTAATTCTGCAGAATAAGTATATGACGCTAATCCTGATAGAATGTTTGCACTCCAATATCTGTTCAAATAAGCTGAAGAACTTCCAATATTTGGATGTGCTTGACCAGTAGTTCGCATACCAAGCGCACCTGTTGCAGTAGTTGTGAAATTAAAAATTGCAGGTGAATATTTCTCACCAGAACCTATTGGATAAACATAAGGATTTACTAATGATGCTGTAGCTGGAATTTGTCTGTAAAAATATCCGTTACCATTAGTTACAATCATATTATCATCATCAAATTCACCTTC
>CAZKDV010000161.1:0-2298 GCA_964551645.1 uncultured Bacteroidales bacterium
ACCATTTAGTAAAAATCCTTTCTTAATAATTAGACAAGAATGAAAGTTTTAATAAATGTGTAAAAAATATTTGTCAAATAGAATACACCAGACACAAAAACATAGAAAATTTTCAATCGAATCTGCTTTCAGATTTAATTGCATATTCTTTTATGGATAAAAACCCTCATTAAATATTGAAGAAGTAATTGAAAATAACCAAATTTGTAACATTGCTTAAATCAAGTTTGCGTTAAAATTAATAACAAATGTAAAATTTGTTAGTATAAAAACTGTAGAACGTTGGGCTAAAAAAGATAAATAATGTAGAGAAAAATATAAACCATTAACGAAAAATACCAACAAGCAATATTTCAATTGCAAAGAGTCAAATTTTCGCAATATTAAATTGATATCGAATAGAAAAACAAACTATGATCTATATCAATCCCATTGAAATACTGGAATTAAATAATGAAAATGCCAATTCGATTGATTCAAATGCAATCAAAAAAGCAAAAAGAAAATTATTTGCTGAAATTGACTTGTCTGATGATGGGTTGTTAAAATATTATAATCAAAGATTAACAAAATCAGATTGTGATAGAGCGATTCATGAATTGAACAATCCAAAAAAATTTGAATATTATTATCATCTAGCAACAAATTATTTACTTAATAATTTTTTGGCTAGTGGGGATATTGAATTTCTTATTAGGCCTAAGCAAGAAAGTATTTATAAAGTTCCGGAGTTTATAAATTTTGTTAGTCCATTTTTTACTAAGAAAATTAATGTTTTATTACTCAAAGCATTTCAAAGCAAAGATTTAGAATTGTTTTCTTCAATAATCAAAGCCAATTATCTGATTGCCAAGCAAGATATAGATAGTGCATATCGAAGATTAAGTAATGAGATTGAACAAAGGATTGTTGAAATTAATAATCTTACTACAGAAATAAAGGAAAATAAATCAGTATTTACTGATAACAATATTGAAAGTATTTTATATATCGTTGAGGATACGTTTCCAATGGAATTTTTAAATAAATTACCATTATATTTCCAAAGTCAAATAAATAAAATTGCCACTTCAATAAATAATCTTCTAGTCAGTATCAATAACAATTTGAATATTACATTTATACCTTTAAAACTATTTGAGCATTTATTTTCTTTAAATATTGAGACCGTATTAAAACAAACTTTCGAGAAAAATTATAAAATTATTAAAAAAGCATATGAGAAAAAGAAAGAAAAAAAAGAATTCCAGTTGTATATAGAAAAATTATCAGTTCTTCTAAATACTTACGAAAGTAAGCCAAAAACAATTGCTAACGCAAGGGAGCTAATTTATCAAGCCAAACAATACTTATTTAATATCAAATCATTTTTTCGAGGAGACGATACAAATTACTTAAATTTATCAACACGTGTTGCATCTGTTGCTCAGGAGTTTGTTACAGAAGATGTTATAATGAGTCAGCTTTATAATCAAATTATTGGTAACTTGGAATTACAGATATTAAAAAACACCTTAAAGAGCGCATGGGAAGCAATACAATTGATTGGAACATTAGAAATGCAAAATGATTTTCTTGTCAAAAAATATAACCCATATAAAGAAACTTTAAAGAATGATTGTAATAAATATGGTATTACAACTCCACATTTAGTAATGGCAAAATTACCGCAATGTAATTTTGCAATAATATATGGGACAATAACCCATACAGATAAAAATTTAAACCCTCTGCCAATAACAAATCCTTTAATACGAAGTAATGTAAGATACATTGGTCTTAATTTAAAAATTAAAGCATTTGACAATCAGTCTCTAACATTCAATTTAAAATATATTCAGCCCAATGGCACTGTAAAAAGAGGAGCTTCTTCTCCAAACGAATTTACATGCACAATAGATAAAACAATACATTTATTTACAGAAATGATTGATTTTCCCGGGTGGGGAAATAATAAAAAGGGTACATTCGAGGTTGGGACACATTTTATTGAAGTATGGGTTGATAGTTGTATGATTTACAGAAAACCATTTGTGGTTGATTTGTCGCTGTCAGAAAAGAAAGAAATTGCAAAAAGAGAAACAGAGAAAAAGGAGCAGGAAAAAATTGCTGCTGAAAAAAAAAGGAAACAAGCAAAAATTAAAGAGCAAAAAGCAAAAGAAAAAAAAGTCAGAAAAGTATGTTTATGGATTATTGGTATATTTATCGGATTAGCAATAATTTTTTCAATTTGGGGGACAGAGGGAATGGGAGTGTAATTTAAACTCTGTCTGATTTTTTTCTTTCATGCAAATTTAA
>CAZKDV010000162.1:0-2230 GCA_964551645.1 uncultured Bacteroidales bacterium
ATAAATCTATTAATTTTGTATCGAAAACCTGTAACGGTTATTTAGGACGATACACTATAAGTTTGTGAACACCCTTAGAGTACTCTGTATTTATTATCTTTTTAATTTTTATATAGTCATTTTTATTGTGAACAAAATCTATTTCACTAGTATCAATGATTAATACTACATTATTATCTTGTAATTCTAAATACTCAAGATAACTCTCTTGAATTTGAAATAGATAATCTTCACTAATATTTTGCTCATATTCGCGACCACGAAAAATAATATTTTGCTTAAGCTGAGATGGTTGTTTGTATAAATATACTATCAAGTCAGGTTGTTGCAATTGCGAGACTATGATTGTGAAAAATTTTCTGAACAAATTAAATTCATCTTGCTGCAATGTTTTTCTGGCAAAAATTAATGATTTATCAATAAAATAATCGGCAATCTTTAATGGATTAAATAAATCTCCAAATATCAAGATATTCTTCAGTTGTTGATATCTTTCAGCTAAAAATGATAATTCTAAAGGAAAAGAATATTTTGTCGGGTCTTTATAAAACTTTGGCAAAAAAGAATTTTCTTCAAACTGTTCGAGTATCAAAGCAGATTGATATTCCTCGGATAACATAGTGGCTAATGAAGTTTTTCCAGCCCCAATATTTCCCTCAATAACTATATAAGAATAAGGAGTTTTCACATTTATTTTAATTGAGTATAAAATGGACTAATATGGCTTTCATCTTGACATTCTGCTAATAATTGACTCATATCTTTATTGTAAAGAGGATGTATAAATTTATCCGATAATTCGCACATTGGGATTAAACAAAATTTTCTTTTGTGCATTAATATATGAGGAATTATTAATTCTTTTTTAAACATTATTAGGTTATCATAAAATAATAAATCTATATCTAAAGTTCTGTCTTGAAAATTTTTGCCTACACGGATTCTCCCAAATTGATTTTCAATTTTCTGTATTGTTTGTAGCAAATCAATAGGTTTTAAGTCAGTTATTACTTCCATAACCAAATTCAAGAAAATATTTTCGCTATAATATCCCCATGACTCACTTTCATATATTGAACTTGTTTTGTTAATTATACATTCACTTTGTTGAATTTGGCTTAACGATTCGTGAATTACATCAATTTTATTTAAACTGTTTGATCCTAAAGAAAGATATACTTTTGCCATAATTATATTTACGCAAAATTAATAGTAATGTTTTGATGTTACAATAAACTTTTATTGGAAAAGAAAGAAAACTAAGCCATTGTGCATTTAGGTTAAATTTATTAATTGACAAATAAATATTTTTTACTTTCTTAAATACAAAATAATTTTTTTTTTTTAATTAACAAGCTTATATTCATATACTTAAAGTATCTTCTCATAAAAGAACTAAATTTATTTTACGAAAGACATATAAATTGTATTTGCAAATATTGTATATTTGCTGCGTAAATTAAAGTTTGGTATATAGGCTGAAAATATTTTGAAAAAATTGATATATTAGAAACATGTTTAACATATAAAAAAGTAAATGAATGACATAATTAAAAGAAATTAAAATATAGAAAAAGCGTTAGCTTTTATTCTTGTAATCGAAAACTGGCAATTTTCATAAAACACACAAGACTAAACAGTGGACGCTCACGCTAAGGCGTGGGCTAAACTTATTTGTGTGTTGGGTATGCCAGTACCTCGATTACAGATAAGCGAAAAACCCACGCTTTTTCTGTTTACTAAAAATTAATCTAAAAACAATAACCGCCGAGTTTTGGGTTTGTAGGCATAAAATTTAATGTCTTATGAAAAAGTATTTATTAACAATGGTAGCCCTTTTGTGCTTAGGCTTTACAATGAATGCACAAGTAAGTGTTTCGGCTGATTTTTCAGTGTCAACTAGGTCTAATGTTAAACCAGATTTAGGTGCTAGTCTAATGTATTTGCACGATATTGATGGTGCTTTAAATATTGGTGGACTGGTAGGATATCGTCAATATTTAACTAAGGGGTATAATGCAAAGATACCTTTTATGGCTATTGCAAGATATTATGTTACAGGATCTTCATTGGGTTTTTATCCACAGTTTGGATTGGGCGGTAAATACAAATTCTGGAGAAAGACTATTACATTTCTTGGAGAAAAAAGTGTATTTAAAGGTTCTATGACTGAATTTGCTTATAGCATAGGTGGAGGATATAAAGTTAATGAAATGCTTGATTTAGGGTT
>CAZKDV010000163.1:0-2103 GCA_964551645.1 uncultured Bacteroidales bacterium
GGAGAAAAATAGTAAAATAAAATTAGCGTTTGTTGATTTTTGGGGTGGATTTATTCCTGACAATAACTACTTTTTCAATCTTTTATCAAAGCATTTCAATATTGAGCTATCGAAGAATCCCGATTTCTTAATTTATTCTTGCTTTGGCGGTAAACATGCTCATTACAATTGCACTAAAATTTTCTATACTGGTGAAAACGTAAGGCCTAATTATTGGGAGACCGATTTTAGCATTAGTTTTGATTATCCTTCAAATAATGGTAGAAACATTAGGTATCCTCTATATAATCTGTATGGTGATTTGGCGGTTCTTTTAAAACTCAAGGATTCTTCAAGCATACAATTGGAAAAGAACAAATTCTGCAACATGGTTGTATCTAATCCAAAAGGCAAAGAGAGACTTACATTTTTTAAATTGCTTAACCAATACAAACAAGTTGATTCAGGAGGAAAAGTTTTTAACAACGTAGGCGGTCTCGTCCCCAATAAACGTGAATTTATCAGAAGCTACAAATTTACTTTAGCTTTCGAAAATAGTTCTCACCCCGGTTATACCATGTTTGAGAATTCGATTCCTATATATTGGGGAAATCCGAAAGTATTTACCGATTTCAACACCAAAAGTTTTGTCAATGTGCATGAGTTTGGATCATTGAAAGAAGCAGTTGAATATGTGGCATTTTTGGATCAAAATGACGATGCCTATTTATCTATGCTCAAAGAACCCTGGCTGCCCAATAATACATTAACTCAATACTGTTCGGAAATTGAACTAATCAAATTCTTTGAAAAAGTATTTAATCATAAATATTCAAAAGTAATAGGAGTACTGAAAAATGTGGTAACATCATATAATGAGATTGCTTTCAAAGCGAAATATCGTATCAATAAAAAAGGGAAATGGAATGGATGAAAAAAGTTACTATTGTTTTATTCTCAATAATTACAATTTAATTTCACTTATTACTTGGAATAGTATCAGAATTATAAGCTTACCATGATAAGTTTAACATACATCAAACCTCAAAAATATTCCTGTATAATGAAGTCCAATCCACTTGTTTCAGTATTAATGACCGCTTATAACCGCGAAAAATACATCGCGGAAGCCATTGAAAGCGTTATAGCCAGTACCTGGCAAAACTGGGAACTAATCATCGTGGACGATCAAAGCAAAGACCGTTCGGTGGAAATAGTACGAGGGTATGAAGCAAAGGATAATCGCATTCGAGTATATGTTAATGAAGTCAATTTGGGTGATTACCCCAACCGCAACAAGGCTGCAAGCTATGCAAAAGGGAAATATTTGAAATATGTTGATGCGGATGATATGATATATCCCTATGGACTGGAACAACTGGTTTTCTATATGGAGCAATTTCCAGATGCCGGCTATGGACTTTGTTCATTAGAACAAGACAAGGAACGCATTTTCCCCTTCCAGTTGTCGCCTAATGAAGCCTACCAACGCCATTATTTTGAACAACCATTGTTCCATAAAGCACCTCTATCTGCCATCATCAAAAAAGAGGCATTTGATAAAGTAGGAGGCTTTACCGGAAAGCAACATTTGGGAGACTTTGAACTGTGGCATCTTCTTTCTCAACAATTTCCGGTTGTTCTAATACAACATGGAATCGTTTGGTATCGGGAACATGATGATCAACAAATGAATGATAATCGTACTGATCCCTTTGTCTCTTTTAAATATCTTTTAAACTCTCTTGAACTGCTTCAAGCTGAAAAATGTCCATTAACAGCAGAGCAAAAAGAATTTGCCATTATAACACAAAACAGAAAAATTGCACGTTCCATTTTAAACGCAGCAAAAAATCATTCCATAAAAAAAGCAAGAGAAATGAAAAAGGCCAGTAACATGTCTTTTAGCACCATCATAAAAAAAGGGCTGTTTCAATGATACTTATAAAGTTGATACGGCATATTTTGCAACGCCTCCTTCGCCATGTATATTGGTTTTGGAATCTGAGCAGAATAAAGGGGATCAGTTCTGCAACCATACACTTTCCTGTTGTAGTTGAAGGTAAAGGCAGAATTGAGCTGGGTGTCCAAACCCAATTAAACCATTGTTCAAGTTTAAAGGTA
>CAZKDV010000164.1:0-2011 GCA_964551645.1 uncultured Bacteroidales bacterium
AGTTATTAAATAAAAATAATATGTATTACCAGTTTGGTTTTCTTTTTTCAAGGAATGCTTTCATACCCTCGTCTGATTCGCCATTTCCGAACAAATTTCCAAATTCTTTAGCTTCTAACTGACAAGCATCTGACCAGTGTATTTCAACTCCTTTTAGTGTAACTTCTTTAACCTTTTGTACGGCTATTTGACCTTTTGAAGCAATTTTTTCGGATAGAGCCATTACTTCTTTCATAAGATTATCAACTGGGACTACTTTTTGCACAAGTCCTATGCGCAATGCTTCATTTGCATCAATAATATCGCCAGTCATTAACAAATACAAAGCATTTGACAATCCGACATAACGAGGCAAGCGAACAGTTCCTGCATAACCTGGAATTAAACCAAGGCTAACTTCGGGTTGTCCAAACTTTGCTGTATCGCTAGCAATTCTGATATCACATGCCATAGCAAGTTCACAGCCACCGCCTAATGCAAAACCATTAATAGCAGCAATGACAGGAAAAGGCAATTCGGCAAATCTATTAAAAGTAGTTTGTCCAAGTTCAGAAAACTCATTACCTTCTGTTGCATTTTTACCAGACATTTCTGCTATATCTGCACCCGCAACAAATGCTTTTCCTTCGCCAGTAACTACAAGTACTCTTAACGATGTATCTTCTTGAATAATGTCAAGTGCATCATTTAATTCTGAAAATACAAGAGAGTTCAAAGCATTCATTACCTTTGGTCTGTTTATCTTCAATACAGCTATACTCTTGTTTATTTCCAATTTTAAAGTTGAATAACTCATGATTTTTTAATTTTAATTGATTACAAAAATACACAAATAAAATTTAATCGTTTTTATATAAAAAGTTATCGCTAACTTTTTAGCAATTACAAAAGCATAAAAGAGACACAGCACACTATGGCAATTTCTTACATTTTCAAAATTGCTTTCACTAATTTATCAATTCCTAATGAAGTTTCATAAATGCTACTATCTAACATATAACAAGGCGTAGAAACGATTTTATTAGCTTCATCTATAGTTATCTCAGCAATTTGAGTTTTTTCATGAATGCTACCCAATTTTTGAATGATTTCTTCGGTTTCTACATCTTGCCCAATAGTTATTTTAATCCCTTGTAATGCTTTTGCCACAATTACAGGAGCTATACACAATGCTCCAATAGGTTTTTTTAAAGTGTGGCTTAGTTTTATAATTTTTTCTAATTCGGGGAAAACAGTGAAATTAAGTCCTTCAAAGGCATAAGTTGATAAATTTTTTGCAGTACCATATCCTCCAATAAGTATCAATGCATCATAATCTTCAACTTTACAGTCAGATAATGATTTTATATTTCCTCTGGCAATTCTAGCGCCTTCAATTAAAACATTTCTTTTCTCATCCATCACTTCTCCATTAAAGTGATTAATAACATTATGCTGCTCAATATCAGGTGCAAATAATTGATAAGATGCACCATGCTTTGCAATGGCAAGCATTGTTAATACTGACTCATGTATTTCTGCTCCATCATACACCCCACAACCAGAAATAATAACTGCAATTTTCTTCATAGTTCTTTTTTTATTTCAAAGATACATATTTTAAGTTATTGTGGTTTAAAAAAAACACATAAAAAATTGTTCAATTTCACGAAATCATTCAGTTATTCATCAGATTTGGGTAATTTGAACTTATTGCTATGGGTCTAATATCTAAATAATTTTACCAAAGTAGTATATTTTTTTCAATAAACTTTTATCAAAAAATGAGGTTTAATGGACATTTTTAATGCTAAAATTTTCTACAAGCATTATTCTTATTAGTTTTGAATACAATCAAAACTTATGAATAAAAAAAATATTTTTAATGGCTTCACATTTTTCAATTTGTTAATTTAAAATCAGCTTAATACAAATGAGATATATACATAGTTTAATGTATTTAGTTAATTTTTTCATTTATAAATATGTATCAAAATAAATGAAAAACAAATTTTATATTTTTTTTAGTACA
>CAZKDV010000165.1:0-1987 GCA_964551645.1 uncultured Bacteroidales bacterium
AATCTATTAATTTTGTATCGAAAACCTGTAACGGTTATTTAGGACGATACATTATAAGTTGCTTAGCAAATCACTAAATCGTTCTATTTATATCAAACTTCTCAATAAAATCGGCAATTCTTTTAATAAACAATCCACCCATTGCTCCGTCAACAATTCGGTGGTCGTAAGATAGAGATAGTATCATTACTGGCTCAATTCCGATAGTGTCTCCGTAAAGTGTTTCAATTACAATAGGCTTTTTATGTATAACCCCTGCTGCAAGTATAGCTACTTGTGGTTGATTGATAATTGGAGTTCCAGTTAAAGAAGCAAATGAACCAAGATTTGTAAATGTGAATGTCCCTCCTACTATATCATCAGGAGATAAAGTATTTGTTCTAGCCGCATTTGCTAATTTATTTACTTCCGTAACTATACCTAAAAGATTTTTTTGTGCAGCGTTTTTAACAACAGGCACAATTAAATTTCCAGAAGGTAAAGCTGTGGCAATTCCAATATTTATTTGTTTACGCTGAATTATTTTATACCCATCTACTGATGCATTGACATTTGGAAATTCAAGTAATGCTTGAGTGATAGCTTCAACAATAATATGAGTATATGTTAGTTTTTCGCCATATTTTTGCTCAAACTGCTTTTTCATATTCTCACGCCACTTGACAACTTTTCCCATTTTAACTTCAATAAAAGAAGTAACATGTGGAGATGTCTGAACAGAATTAAGCATGTGATCTGCAATTAACTTTCTCATTCTGTCCATTTCAATTATATTATCTTCACCAGAAATTTGAATTTGTGGTGATTCTATTTTTATCCCTAACTTAGGTGTAGTCTTGATAGTTGTCTTATTTGCAATATAGTTTAACAAATCTTGTTTTGTAACTCTATTGTCTTGACCACTACCTATAATGCTGTCAAGTTCTTGTAAAGATAGTCCTTCTTCTTTAGCAATAGTTCTAACAAGTGGCGAATAATGTTTGTTAGAAACAAATTGCTTTTGAGTATCATTATCAAGATTTTTGGCAACCAATGGCTCTGAAATATTGATTATTTCTTTGATAGTCTTTGTTTCTGTTTTTTCATTTTTTGTATCGCTTATTTCAATATCCGTTTCAACTACTGCTATAATGGCTCCAACAGCAGCTACATCTCCTTCTTGATATTTAAGTTCTTTTAATATGCCATTAACGGGTGAAGTAATTTCAGAATCAACTTTGTCAGTTGCAATTTCAGCAATAACATCATCTTCTTTAATTGTTTCACCAATTTTTTTTAACCATTTTGAAATTGTTGCTTCAACAACACTTTCTCCCATTTTGGGAATTATTATTTCGAATTGTGACATTTTTTTCAATTTTTTATTTTACAATCATTCTAAATAACAAAAATAATGCCTTTTAGCGAAAGTATGACATATTTACATCTAATTTTATATGAATTTAAAATTGGATATTAATACTGCACATATAATGCCTTCCTGCTTGTGGAAAATAACCATCCATTGCATACTCTTTGCCTCCATATAAATATCTATAAACCCAAGCATTACTCTCATATTGCTCATTGAAAAGGTTTAAAACCTGAAAACTTAAAGTTGTTCGTTTTAAAAGTTTCAAAGGTAAATCGTAATCTATTCTAAAATTACTGACAAAATATGGATTTAACATTCTTTCATGCGAAGAAGAATTGTCAATGTATTGTTTGCCAACATATTTTGCATTTAAAAACAAATGAATGTTTTTATATGGAGTATATTCCATTATTCCGCTTCCTACAATTTCGGGAGAGAATGAAATTGAAGTTTTGCCAAGATAATTTTCTTGTTGCAAGCCTGTATCCCAATCATCAACATATTCAGTATAATCATTTATCTTATTTCTGCTTAGCGTAAGATTGGCTTGTATATTTATTTTTCTTCCTAAATTCAAGCCAAATGCTGATTCTATTCCGAATCTATAACTTTTTGCGACATTAGACATAATTA
>CAZKDV010000166.1:0-1984 GCA_964551645.1 uncultured Bacteroidales bacterium
TTACAAATAAATTAATAAATATTAATTAGTGTATACAAAACAATTAAGGAAAAAAAGGATGAATCTGATTGATATTCAATTAACTAAACTCTTGAAAAAAATTTAAATACCGGATTTATGATAAACTCACGCTAGATAAGCTGAAACAAATTTTAGAAGAGCCACATTCAGAAAAACCAAATGAAAAGTTTCAGCAAATCGCAATTATGTTCCGTTCAAATTTAGAGATTTATAGAGCATACAACAAAATTCAAAACCGAAATTTCTCAAATATCCGTTTGAGAATTCAAGGCGAAAATGAGCAATTCACACGAATTAGGGAAATTGCTTGGGTTATTGATTTTTATAATAAAGATTTGAACAAACCAATTGCAAATAGTTTGATTTCAGATTACAAAATAAAAAAAGCAGAAGTCATGCAAAGTTTTCCTAATTGGGATAAATACTATTTGGACTTTTTTGAGTGTCTTCTTTTAGAATTTAAAAGTCAAATGGAGGAAGACTCAACTCAAAATGACTTGATTGAATTTGTTGAGGAAGTTAGTCAAAAGGATGATGGACAGTTAAGCAAAATTTATTATAAACATTACCGGGAAGTAAATCCTAACGAAAGGAAAACAGAAGTAGTTTTAACAACCATGCATAAAGTAAAAGGACTTGAATTTGATGTGGTAATAATTCCACCTTCCTTCACAAACCTTCCTATGATAGAGAATGAACTTTACCCATTATCAGATATTCAGTTCAAGGAAGAAATTGAGGAAGAAAGACGGTTATTATTTGTTACTTTGACTAGAGCAAGATACAGGTTGGTTTTTTTTATTTGGAAGAGAGAACAAGCAATTTTGTCAGGTAAAAAATTTTTGTTTCCACCCAAAACAATTCAAAGATTGGGAATTCCTATTAAAACTGGTTTTGAAAAATTCTTTATTTCATGGGGAGCTAAACAGTATAATTTCAAAAACCATTTTAATAGCATTGAAAAAAATATTAAGCAAGGAGATCCTGTTTCAATTAAAAAGAACACTGTGATTCACAATAGAAAGACATGGAATGAATGGACGCTGAAAGCAAACTCTATTACTTTTGGAAGATTAGTTAAAAGTCCCATTTGCGGAAATGAGAATGAATTAATTACAGGATTTTCTGTTTCAGGAATTTATAGATATACATTTCAGGATACAATCGAGTATGACACCAAACACGGAACTAATTATACTGATTCTTGGTGTCAAAGTGCAAGGGACAAAGAGTATATTTACTTGATAGAATTTTCAGGATATGGAACAGTACAATAAAAATACAGTTGGAATTTTAAACACATTTTCTAGTTTAATGAACTATACTACCGAAAATTTTCGGTGCCAGTCTGAAACGGCATCACTTACCGGTTTAATATGATACCACCCTCTCAAAGCACTCTTTTAAAAAAAAGATTAGATAAGCATTTAGTTGTATTTAACAAAATATAATTAGTTTGGCATAGCACAAACTCAATATGAGACACCTATGTCAGGATATTTTTATTGTCAGCATTGCGGTAAGAGGAGCCGTAAAAACCCCCGACTTAAAACCAGGCAAAAATATTGTGGTCGGAGATCATGTCAGCAATCCAGGAAAAACCATTGGGAAAGTGACAGGCTTACAAAAGATCCTTTCTACTTTGAACAGCGTCGGATTCAAAAAGCCATATGGCGGGAAAAACGGCCGGCACATCAATATCAGAGGGATTACCGGCGGAGCCATCCTGATTATGAGAGAGACAATCGGGAAGGGCAGCAATTGCGCAATAAAAATGTCCAAAAATCCATATCAGATTTTTTGAGCCCAAACATTGTAAAGACGGACGCGTTAATCGTTGAACTGCGCGCTTGCAGAGGCTTACAGAAGGTTTTGGTCTGTGATTCGGGTTAATTGTAAAGACAGACTGCATTGCATGAAGGAAAGGAAGTATCTACTTTAGCAGTGAAAATGACAAAAGAAA
>CAZKDV010000167.1:0-1775 GCA_964551645.1 uncultured Bacteroidales bacterium
TTGCCAAAATCGCAATTCCAAGGCAAATTAGCCGAAGCATAATATAATGCTCCCGAAATTGGATTTTTCAGAGTGTATGAATTGTTTGCTCCGTCTATGGTAGCAACAACATAAAAGTTAGTACCGTCATCAACCCAAATGTCGTAGGTGTCGGGTTTTGAGCCGTCCATAGTTACATAGCCGTCCATAATTTGGATTACAAAATCCTCATATATATCTTGAAAAATGCCGATTCGGATTGTTTTGTGGTGATCCATCAATTTGCTAAGATGTCCGCATTTGTGTTTGGAAAACACAGTATAAGTTCTGCTTTGTTCTGCCGGATTGGTGTAGAAATCAGCCAATTCATAGCGTTTTTGCCCAACATTTGAGGTTGAATCAAAGACTTTCCAATCTGCACCTTCTTTGTAGTAAGCTATAAATTTTTTGACATCTTTATCCCAATCATCTGGTGAAAAAACAAGTTTGTTTCTTCCATCAGCTATCTCTGGATCAAATGTTGCAATGCAAATTGTTGGAGCTTCTGGAATTGCTGCATACCAAACACTTGTACTACTTGTAGCAATACAATTCCCCACACGAATTTCTAAGTCGTATTCTTGATATTCACCCATATCATAAATAGCTTCCAAAGTGCTTTCTCCTTCTTTTCCATTCCAGATATAAATATCATATTCATACTCCGGATCTGCAATCAACATTGCCACTTCTCCATGACAAAGCCCTTCATCTGTGGCTACATTGATGGAATGTGTCTTCAAATCTGGTAAAGGAAACTCATGGTGTTCCACAGTCACTGAGATGCTTCCTTCGATACAAGCATTCCCCAACTCAACAGTGTAAGTCCCCCCTTCTGTTACTTGAATATTAGGAGTTGTTTCTCCTGTACTCCAGTTGCTATAGAACCAACCTTCTCCCACATCCAGTTCTACATTTACTTCCTCATTACAGAATAAGTAATAATCCTCCAATTCTGGAAGTTCTGTTGGTAATGGTGAAGATAGGTAAAAGCTATCAACAGTATTACCACAAGCATTTTTGGCAATATAGTATTTCCATCCTGGAATATATGCCCATAAAACACCATTTTTTACCACTTCATTATCGTCTTTTATCCATTCATAACTGTAAATTTTAGAAAAATCTGCATTATTTCGAATATCAAGAGTATAAGCATAAGGTCTACAGTCCCACAGAGTGTCCTTAGTTTCATTGAAAACTCCACCTGCATTTACTACTTCAAAGTTAGCATGAGGTGGTGCCTCGTCGTAGAGATGTACATCTAATCTAGATGTGTTGTAATTTTTTTTTGCACTGAAAACAGTAAATGAACCATCAGGGACAAAAAAAAATTGATTATCAGCATTCTCATAATTGTAATAATTAACAGTTAAATCAATATCATATATATACCAATCAACTGTAGTTGTCCCTGGATAATAGAGACAGAATGTTTCTGTGTGGTCAACACAAAATTGAACTGATGCTCCATGTTCATATTCTTCCATATTGATGTAGATTGTATCTGCCTCAACTTGGCTTATGCCAAGGAAGCTGATAAGTAAAAACAATAAAAATAAATTTTTATTCATAATAAATTTAGTTTTTAGTTAGAAAATAAAATACTTTTTTTGATACAAAAAGAGCTGCTCACAATAAACAGCCCTTTTCTCTTGATATTTTGCACTATTCAATCATCAGTTTTGATACAAAGGAACCATGATTGGTATGCACTTTTGCAAAATATATTCCCTTGTCCAAATGATTTACGCTAA
>CAZKDV010000168.1:0-1664 GCA_964551645.1 uncultured Bacteroidales bacterium
TGTAATAGCAGATATAAACAAGTCAATATAAATCAACTAATATGGCTTTAATTCCCTTGAGCAATTTGGAAAACAAACAAAAATTTACTCAATTTCACGAAGAAATTCGGATATTCAACAATATTGAGTAATTTAGAGTTATTGCAATGCCTGACTATCTTGCCGAAGTGGCGAATTTTGAAGAGATTCATTGTCAACAAAGCAGGAAGTATGATAGAAGCATAAAACTTGATTTAATCACTGAACCGCCACTTTTAGGTAGCTTCTGTTATACCTTCATTCTACTGTTTTCCTAGTCGTGTCAAGTGTTCGGTAAACTTAAATATCTAGTCTGTAAAATCCTTTTTTGCATTATTACTACTAATTCCAAAATAATGAACATAATGAAAAACAAAAAAACAATATAGCGATTAAAAGGTAGTTCAAAACTATGGTGAAATAAAAATTGGCTGCAAATTGAGCCAAATACAATTTTGTCCTTGATGTAATATAAAACCACACATGTGCAAAAATAGCTGGCAAGCATAAAAATAAATACAAAATAAAATCATAATATTTATTGGGTATATGATAACTATTGCCCCACATATAGTCGCTGAGCATGTGTGATGGACCTAGTAACAGTTTTTGAATAATTAAAAAATATGGCAATAGTACTAAAAAAGGTATCATCGTTATCTTTCGTTTTATTTTAAAAAACTCAGATTTAGAAATGCCTTTTTCTGACTCTAAGTTCTGATCTTTGAAAAGTCGAAAATCCCAAATAGGAATTATAATTAAAAGAATTATGGTGAATATTAAAAATAAAAACTTGGTAAAATAAAAGTAATTTAATAGGAGAAACATTAAGGATGTTGAAAATGTAAGCAGAATTTCTGTTTTTTTAATTTCTATGTCAATGCTCAATTTACTATATAGCAGATAGAAAAAACTGAGAATTACTAAAGCATTAATAGAAAGATTTAAAGGTGAATAAAATAGCTGAGAATCAAAAATAGTTTGCGAATAAAAGAGCAAGATTTTAGATACTTCCCATAGGGTCGAAAAGGATAGATAAAATAATATGATATTAAAGCTGATTTTGTGTTTTAAGTAAAGAAGATAAGCACTTATCGGTAAAACAATAAGGTAAATGTTTTGAATAAATGTATTCAAACTATATTCCAAAAATCGAGATGATTGAAATAGTATTTTATAGCTTTCATCCTGAAACAACTTTATCCAATTTAAAATATAAATTGCTGAAAGGAAACTAATGGTTACAGTTATTTTGAAGTCTGTTTTACTTTTTGAATTTGTTGTCATCATATAAATTATTTTTCAATATGATATTGATTGAAAAAGTCCAATGAAGATTTGGGATGATATTGGGATGTCAGCAGAAACCAAGTTAATTCTTGAAGTTTCTTTAACTGATATATATTCGTTAAATGATTGTTAATGTTTACTCTTTCCATTTTTATAAATTGTTTTGTTGCACAGGTGTCTCATAGTGTAAGTCATTAGGTGGAAAGCCCGAATGGATTTCCACCTAACATTTATTTTACGAAACAAATTTACAACATTTTGTATTTTAAATTTTATTCGTGTACAAATATCATTGAAAATCAATAGTGTCTTAAATCAAGTTTTATATAAATGCATAAGAGTTTACTATATTATTT
>CAZKDV010000169.1:0-1602 GCA_964551645.1 uncultured Bacteroidales bacterium
TTTTCTATGCTATTGGAAACAGATTTACAAATATCAATATCGGTTTCACTTTTTTGATAAACACAAGCAAGATAACCATTTTCATCTTTGATCCATTTTTTTTCAATTTGACCGGTAGAGGCGTTCATTTGCTCAATTTTGTTAAGAACCAAGTCTTTAACATCTTTGTTTTTGAAATCTAATAATAATTCTTTACTATAAAAAAACTTTAATGACGAATTAGTTGTAATTGTTGCATTTACATCGTCAACAGGCGCCATTTGTTTTATTTTAGAATCAGTTATTTTTAGTTCATCGTGTTTGTCTTTCGACATTGCTGAGTCTATATCCGTTATTATTAAAGATTTAATTCCGAAGAAATCAATAAACTTTTCAAATATATGCGAATAGTTACCTACTTCAATTATTGAAATGTTTTGGGATAGCAAAGGATTTTCTTGGTTGTCTTGATCGATTTTTTTCATCATTGCAGGCAGCAGTATTCTTTCAGTATCGCCTTCAATAAATATGGCTTTATCAGCAAAAAACAACTCCGCTCTGTGAAGTGTTAGATATTGCTTTAAGAATTTATAGTTTTCTTTTTGACCATCTTTTTCATATTCAACTTCCAAACTTTTCAAGTTTTTGGCTATTACTGCATTTTTATCTCTTTTAAGATACCTTATATCATCAAAATTGCTTTCTGCTACAATATGTGAAGAGTGAGTGCTTATTATGTATTGTAGTTCTCGATTCTCACCGTCTTCTCTGACTATGCCTTCTTTTAGTAAAGATTTGATATTCTTAATGAAAATATATTGCATTTGTGGGTGAGTATGAGCCTCTGGTTCTTCAATAAAAAGCAAATTTATATCTGCCGGAAATTCTGTTTTATTTCTCTTAAATTTATTAAGTAAAATTTCGATCTCGAAAATCATACTTATTAGATTCATGTAGCCTAAGCCGTTATAATTCTCCGGGAGTTCATTCGTATCATGCTTGTAAACAACCGTTGTATTACCCTGAAGTAAGTTCTTATGCTGAAGACTGGATGTGATTTTTATTAGAGTCTCGTCTGGCTTTAAGCCACCAAATTTTTTGACTTTATCAATGGTATCTTTAAATATTGTTTCGTAAACAACCCCAAGAGATTCATCTGTGTTATACAATGTTTCTTTAAATTCATCAATTTTTAATTTATGGTTTTCATCCGCTTCAATCTTTTCATAAATTCGATAAGATAGTGTAGATAACGATGAATCTGGCTCTCTATTGGAAACATCTCTGTTTGCTTTTATGAATTGGAAATTAATAACCTTGTTCAATTGAATGTTTTCTTTATCAACATCAATGAATTTGCTAAAATCTTTTGGGTCTATTGTTTTCTTGAAAATTTGAAAATATAACGCTAATGGAGATTTCATCTTTTCTTCATATGTACAACGCCTATTTTTGCAAAATTTCCACTCTCCGTCTCCGCTATAAATGTCGTACAAATCATAATAATTCTCTACTTTAATTTTTTCACCTTTAAGCAATTCATTAAGAGTTACTGATTCAGCTTCAATATATTTTTTCAAATAATCATAATATCTATTAAAAAAACTCCACAGCCAATTTTGA